>NZ_CAURTV010000013.1:0-60717 GCF_963527515.1 uncultured Cellulomonas sp.
GCCGCCGGACATCATTCAGGAGAAGCCACCCCTACGGGGGTGGCTTCTTCTGTTTCTTGGAAAGAGCCACTCCGCGAGGGGTGGCTCTTTCTGCTTTCCGGATGCTGCGACATGGGCTCGCCCAGGGGTTGCGCAGGGCGGGTGTCCTCCGAGCGTCTGCCACGCGGCTCGTCGGCGGCGCGTGGGACGTGCCCTGGCTGGGCGGCGTCGCGGTTTGTCGTGGTGTCGCGGTTGCCCGGGGTGCTAGCGTCGCCGCACTTCGTGATCGATCGGCGGGAGGTGAGACCCATGAACGCAGTATCCGTAGTGGGCGCTCCCGCGCAGGTCTCGCGACTCAGCTAGATGCCATCGGGAGTGGCCGCGTAGGCACTCGTGAGAGGCACCTCGACATGAACATCACACCTGCTTCCTCCTCGTCTTCTCCAGTGAGCTCCGCACCGGAGAGCGATCCTCACGTGCGGCGGCCGGAGGGTGCTCCCGCACGCGTCGACGCGACGGGTCGGATCCGCGCGGTGGGCGGGCGAGCGCTGGTTCTCGGCGGTGGCGGATCCACAGGCAACGCCTGGCTGATCGGCGTCGTCGCCGGCCTCAGCCGTGCCGGTGTCGACGTCACCACGGCCGATCTGACCATCGGGACCTCAGCCGGCGCCACGGCTGCTGCGCAGCTGGCCGGGGCGACTCCGGCCGAGCTGTTGTCCGCCAGCCTCGTAGCAGTGCCTCCGCAAGGTCCAGTCGGACCGGACGGGGGACACGCGCCGAGCGGGTCGGTGGCGGTCGACCTCGAGAGGTTCCGTGCGGTCATCGCGTCCAGTGAGGACCTCATCGACCTGCGCCGCAGGATGGGCGCGGCGGCACTCGACGTAGCAGCGGCGTCGGACGGGTCCTGGCAGGCGCGGTGGCGCACCATTGTCGCCGCGCGGCTGCCGGATCACCGCTGGCCCGGGCGTGTGGTCGTCATGACGGCGGTCGAGGCTCGCACCGGCACTCCGGTCGTGTTCGACCGACACAGCGGGGTGGAGCTGGTCGACGCCGTCGCCGCGAGCACTGCCGGTGGCGGGTCCGCGTACGACATCGCAGGCGTCGGGTACATCGACGGTGGTTACCGGGCGAACGCCGAGAACGCCGATCTGGCCGCTGGGTACGCACGGGTCCTCGTGCTGTCGCCGTTGGGTGGCAGGTCGCTGTACCCGGTGGAGTGGGGCACGCAGCTGGCGGCGCAGGTGGACGCGCTGCGCGCGGCGGGCAGTCGCGTCGAGGTCATCGTCCCGGACAGCGGCTCCGAGCACCTGCTCGGTGCCCGTGCCATGGACGTGTCGTTGCGTCCGGCCGCCGCGCGGGCGGGGTACGAGCTGGGCACGGCTCGTGCCGAGGAGGTCGCCGCGCTCTGGGGGTGAGGCGCAGATGCACGGCAGCCTGCACCGCGGGGTGCGGGCTGCCGTGCATCTCTGTGCGCTCGCGCGTCAGCCGGCCTGGAACACCACGACGCCCAGCGGGGGGACGCGGATCGACGCCGAGTACGGGCGGCCGTAGTGCGGTTCGGGCAGGGCCTCGATCTCGCCGAGGTTGCCCACGCCGGAGCCGCCGTAGAGCTCGGAGTCGGAGTTGAAGATCTCGCGCCACCGTCCGGCGCGGGGCAGGGCGAGGCGGTACCCCTCGTGCGGGACCCCGGCGAAGTTGACCACCACGGCGACGGGCGGGGAGTCGTAGCCCTTGCGCAGGAACGCGAGGGTGTTGCGGAAGGCGTCGTCGGAGTCGATCCACTCGAAGCCGTCGGGGGAGTGGTCCAGCTGCCACAGCGACGGCGTCTCCTTGTAGACCCGGTTGAGGTCTGCCACGGAGCGCATGACGCCCTGGTGGGCGGGGTCGTCCAGTGCGTGCCAGTCGAGGGAGCGGGACTCGGCCCACTCGGTCTGCTGGGCGAACTCGCTGCCCATGAACAGCAGCTGCTTGCCGGGGTGGGTCCACTGGTAGCCGAGCAGCAGGCGGACGCCAGCCAGCTTCTGCCAGTGGTCGCCGGGCATCCGCTCGTACAGGGAGCCCTTGCCGTGCACCACCTCGTCGTGGCTGATGGGGAGCACGAAGCGCTCGGAGTAGGCGTAGACCATCGAGAAGGTGATCTCGCTGTGGTGGTAGCGCCGGTGCACGGGCTGCTCGGCCAGGTAGCGGAGCGTGTCGTTCATCCAGCCCATGTTCCACTTCAGGCCGAACCCGAGGCCGTTGCCGTCGGTGGGGGCGGTGACGCCCGGCCACGCGGTCGACTCCTCGGCGATCATCATGATGCCGGGGGTGCGCCGGTAGGCCGTGGCGTTGGCCTCCTGCAGGAACGAGATGGCGTCCAGGTTCTCGCGGCCGCCGTACTGGTTGGGCCGCCACTGACCGGGCTTGCGGGAGTAGTCGAGGTAGAGCATGGAGGCGACGGCGTCGACGCGCAGGCCGTCGACGTGGAACTCCTCGAGCCAGTACGTCGCGTTGGCGACGAGGAAGTTGCGCACCTCGGACCGGCCGAAGTTGAAGACGTAGGTGCCCCAGTCCGGGTGCTCGCCCAGCAGCGGGTCGGGGTGCTCGTACAGCGGGGTGCCGTCGAACTGCGCGAGCGACCACTCGTCCTTGGGGAAGTGGGCGGGGACCCAGTCGACGATGACGCCGATCCCGGCGCGGTGCAGCGTGTCGACGAGGTAGCGGAAGTCGTCCGGGTGCCCGAAGCGTGAGGTGGGCGCGAAGTACGAGGACACCTGGTAGCCCCAGGACCCACCGAACGGGTGCTCGGCGACCGGCAGCAGCTCGACGTGCGTGAACCCGAGGGACACCACGTGGTCGGTCAGCTGGTGGGCCAGGTCGCGGTAGGACAGCCCGACGCGCCAGGAACCCAGGTGCACCTCGTACACGCTCATGGCCGCGGTGTGCGGGTCGCGCGCGCTCCGGGCGGTGAGCCAGTCGTCGTCGTTCCACTCGTAGTGCGACTCGACGACGACCGATGCGGTCGCGGGCGGGATCTCGGTGCCCTGGGCCAGCGGGTCGGCCTTCTGGCGCCACGACCCGTCGTTGCCGAGGACCTCGAACTTGTAGCGCGCGCCGGACCCGACGCCGGGGGCGAAGACCTCCCACACACCGCTGTCGCCGAGCGACCGCATGGCGTGCGCCGCACCCTGCCAGTAGTTGAAGTCGCCGACCACGCGGACCGCACGGGCGTTGGGCGCCCAGACCGCGAAGGACGTGCCGGTCACCTCCCCGAGCTCACCGGGGTAGGTCCGCACGTTGGCGCCGAGGACGGTCCAGAGCTGCTCGTGCCGGCCCTCGCGGACCAGGTGGCGGTCCAGCTCCTGCACCGTGGGGAGGAAGCGGTAGGGGTCGTCGACGGTCGAGGTGTGCCCGTCGTACGTGACCTCGAGGCGGTAGTCCGGGACGTCGGTGCCGGGCAGGAGAGCGACCCAGATGCCGTCCTGCTCGTGCCGGGCCGCCACGCGCGTGGTCGCCGTGACGACGACCACCGACTCGGCGAGAGGGCGCAGGGTGCGGACGGTGACGCCGCCGCCTCCCACGTGCGGTCCGAGCACGTCGTGCGGAGCGTAGAAGGCTCCGTGTGCGACGGTGCGAAGGGTGTCGTGGTCGACGGGGACCGGGGTCGGTGCGGCCGGGCTCATCCCCCTACCCAACCACCCGGACGGGTTCCGCGCAGGTTCGTCATCCCGTGACCTGCATCTGCATCGGGGCTGCGTGCTCAGGCGTCGTCGCGGGGCGCCGTGGTGGTGGTGCCGCGGGCCACGAGCCGCGGCAGGGGGGCCGTGTAGGAGCGGACGGTGCCCGAGGCCAGCAGGTTGAGGACGCAGTCGGCCACCTGGACACCCATCGCGTGCACGTCGAGGCTCATGGCCGACAGGGCCGGGTGCGAGAGCCGGCACAGCGCGGAGTCGTCCCAGGCCAGCAGCGACAGCCGTTCGGGCACGGCCACGTGCATCTCGTGCGCGACGCCGAGCCCGGCGACCGCCATGACGTCGTTGTCGTAGATGATCGCGGACGGCGGGGAGCCACGACCGAGCAGCGCTCGCGTGGCGCGGGTGCCCGACTCCTCGCCGTAGTCGCCCTCGACCACCGTCCCGTGCGCACCGAGGCGGGCGCACTCCCCCAGGAACGCGTCCGTCCGGGCCTGGGTGTGGGCGAGCGTGCTCGGGCCGCTGACGCGGGCGAGCCGGCGGTGGCCGAGCCCGACGAGGTGGGTGACGGCCGTGCGCATCGCCTCGGCGTTGTCGATCCAGACGTTGGCGAACGGCAGGTCCGGCCGCGGGCCGCCGACGACGACCGTGGGGATGCCCAGCTCGGCCAGCACGTCGAGGCGGGCGTCCTGCAGCGCGATGTTGACCACGACGACCGCGTCGACGAGATTGCCCTCGCCCCAGCGCCGGTACGTGCGGATCTCCGCGTCGTGGTCGGGCACGACGTGCAGGAGCAGGGACCGACCCTCGCCCGCCAGGGACTCCTCGATGCCGCCGACGAGCTCCATGAAGAAGGGCTCGAACCCGAGCATCCGGGCAGGTCGAGCCAGGACCAAGCCGACCGCGTCGAGACCGTGCGCCATGGTGGCGAGCGTACCTGCGGCGAACGCGACCTCAGGCGGGCGACTGGGTGAGGTCACGCGCGCCGAGCCGGGGTACCACCACGTCGTTGGCCGAGCGCAGGACCGGCGGACGGGTGAGGGCGAGCGGGTCGACGACCCTCTGGGTCCGGACGTGGAACGACGCGGTGCCACCGGCCGGGATGTCCACCAGGGCCGTGTCGACCACCGCGTCGGGATCCACCCGGTCGGCGAGCAGCGTGACGTCCCGGGCGAGGGAGGACGCGGTGACGTCGACGCGGAAGCCGTCCTGCACGGGGGTCACGGTGGCGCGCAGGGGGGCGGGGTCGAGCGCCAGGTCGATGTCCTCGACCCACGTGTGGACCGCCTGCAGGGCGCCGAGCCGGACGACGAGGACCTCGTGGGTCGGGTCGGCGGGCGTCGCGATGGTCGGCGGCAGGGCGAACTGGCCGACGGACCAGGCACCGACCGCGAGAGCCAGCTCCTCCTCGGCCAGCACGGTGCCGTCCAGCCGCTGGCGCGAGAGGCGGACCACGCCCTGCCAGATGACGGGCGTCTCGTTGACGACCGCGAGCACCTCGCGGCCCTCGCGCGGCTGCACGGTGAGCAGGCGCGGGGCGTACGCGGAACGCAGCGCGTACCAGAGCGGCTTGCGGCGCTCGTCGCCGTCGATCGCCGCCCACGACGTCACCGGCCAGCAGTCGTTGAGCTGCCAGACGATGGCGCCGGCCGTCCGTGGCCACCACGAGCGGTAGTGCTCGAGGGCGAACCGCACAGCGCGCGCCTGGTTGAGCTGGGTGGCCCAGTGCCAGTCGGCGAAGTCGTCGGGGACGCCGAGATGCGGCTGGAGGCCGCGGTCCAGCTTGCCGTTGCCGTCCTCCGCCTTCTGGTGGAGCAGGAACGCCGGGTCGTCCTTGGTGAGCGGGCCGCCGTCGACCGCGTGCACCGCCCGGGTGAGGGTCGCCCACGTGGGAGGACCCTGGAAGCCGAACTCCGAGCAGAACCGCGGGACCTCGTCGCCGTACACGCGGTAGTCGACGCGGTTCCAGACCTCCCACTGGTGGTGCGTGCCGTGGTCGGGGTCGTTGGGGTGCTTCTCGGCCAGCGTGAAGCCGGGGGAGTACGGGCTGCCGTCGGCGTACGGACGGGTCGGGTCGAGCTCGGCGACGACGCCCTTGAGCAGCTCGGTGGCGTAGCGCAAGCCCCACGTCCTGCCGTCGAGCTCCTCCTGCCAGCCCCAGTCCAGGAAGCCCCACAGGTTCTCGTTGCCGCCGTTCCAGAGCACCAGCGACGGGTGCGGGGTCAGCCGGGTGACGTTCTCCCGTGCCTCTGCCTCCAGCTCGTCCCAGAGCGGCTGCTCCTCCGGGTAGGCCGCGCAGGCGAGCAGGAAGTCCTGCCACACCAGCAGGCCGCGCTCGTCGCACAGCTCGTAGAAGTCGTCCGACTCGTAGATGCCGCCGCCCCACACGCGCAGGAGGTTGAGGTGGGCGTCCACCGCCTGGTCGAGGCGGTGGGCCAGCCGCTCGCGGGTGATCCGGGTGAGCAGGTGGTCGTCGGGGATCCAGTTCGCGCCCTTGACGAAGATCGGGCGGCCGTTGATGCGGAACGTGAACGGGGTGCCGTCCTCGTCGGCGCTGGTGTCCAGCTCGACGGTGCGGAAGCCGATGCGGCGCGTCCAGGTGTCCAGCGGCTGCGTGGGGTCGGGGCCGGCGAGCACGACCACGAGCTCCGCCAGCGGCTGGGCACCGTGACCCACCGGCCACCACAGGGGAGCGTGCGGCACCTCGAGCGCGACGACGCCGGTCGACGTGCCGGCCGGGACCGTCAGGGACGCCTCCGCACCGGCGACGTGGGCGCGCACCACGAGCGGCTCGTCGCCCCCCGGGAGCCCGGAGCGTTCGACGTCGACGTGCACCCGGACGTGACCGGTGCCCGCGGAGTCGACGGTGACCAGCGGGCGGACGGTGTCCAGTCGCGCGACGCTCCAGCGCTCCACCCGTACCGGTCGCCACAGCCCCGCGGTCTGCAGGTCCGGCCCCCAGTCCCAGCCGAACGAGCACGCCATCTTGCGGACCATGTTGAACGGCTGGTCGTACGCGAGCGGGCGCGGACCCAGGCGCGCGGCCTCCGCCTCGGCGTGCACCAGCGCCGAGCCGAGCAGCACGCGCAGCCGTTGCGTGGTCGGCCGCAGCAGGTCACGCACGTCGAACCGGTACGAGCGGTGCTGGTTGGCGGTGCGGCCGAGGTCGTGGCCGTCGAAGGACAGGGAGGCGACCGTGTCGATGCCGTCGAACACCAGGTCCACGCGCTCGTCGGCGGCGGCCGCGACGAGATCCAGGTCGCGCTCGTACGTCCAGTCCGTGCGACGCATCCACGCGAGGTCCTCCTCGTGCCGGTCGACGTACGGGTCCGGGATGAGGCCGGCCTCCAGCAGCGCGGTGTGGCTGGTCCCCGGCACGCGGGCGCGCACGCGGCGGCCGGCCAGCTCGGGCGGGACGGGGCCGGCGACGGCGGTGAGCGACCAGCCGTCGTACAGGTCCTGGGTGTGCATCGTCGAGCTCCTGGGTCCGGGGGTCCGGCGCGTGGCCGCCGCATCCTCGCGACGGGCGTCGTCGGCCACCCCGGGGAGGGGCCGAACGTCTGGCAGGTACCCGAGGTCATTCTTAGACAACTGAATAAAGTAAGTCAATGAGCCGGACGCGTAGCGTTCCGACCAGCCCTGCACCGACCGAGGAGACCCCTGTGCGCGATGACGCCACCCCCGCCGACCTCGTCCACCTGCGCGCCGCGGGCGTGAGCGTGGTCGTCGACCTGACCGGCGGGACGCTCCCGCGCATCCTGCACTGGGGCGCCGACCTCGGGCAGCTCGACGGTGCCGCCCTGGGTGCCGCCCGGCGCGGCTGGCTGCCGGTGCCGCACGGCTTCCCGGTCGACGGGGAGGTCGAGATCGCGGTCCTGCCGCAGGAGTCGGCGGGGTTCGTCGGGACGCCCGGCCTCGTCGGCAGCCGGGACGGCCAGGACTTCTCCTCGCGGTTCGAGGTCCGGGACCGCGAGCTGACGACGACCGCCGACGGCACGCAGCGGCTCACGGTCCGTGCCGGCGACCCCGCGGCCCGCCTCGGGCTGAGCCTCGTGATCGAGCTGACCGCGCAGGGCCTCGTCCGGCAGCAGGCGGTGCTCACCAACGAGGCCGAGGAGGTCTACGGGCTGGACGGCCTGCTGCTCACGCTGCCCGTGCCCGCGGTCGCCACCGAGCTGCTCGACTTCTCCGGTCGGTGGGCACGGGAGCGCAGCCCGCAGCGCACCGCCTTCACGCACGGCACGCGGCTGCGCGAGAACCGCCGCGGGCGCACCGGGTACGACTCGGCGTTCGTGCTGGTCGCCGGCACGGCCGGGTTCGCCCACCGCACGGGGGAGGTCTGGGGTCTGCACACCGCCTGGTCGGGCAACCACCGCTCGCTCGCCGAGCGCAGCCACTACCACTCCGGGCTGCTGGGGGGTGGTGAGCTGCTCGGGTCCGGCGAGGTCCGGCTGGCCCGCGGGGAGTCGTACACGAGCCCCTGGGTGTACGGCTCGTGGGGCGTCGGCCTGGATGCGCTAGCGGCGCGGTTCCACGCCTGGATGCGCGCGCGCCCGCACCACCCCCGCACGCCCCGGCCCGTCACGCTCAACACGTGGGAGGCGGTCTACTTCCAGCACGACCTCGGCCGGCTGACCGCGCTCGCGGACGCCGCCGCCGCGGTGGGGGCGGAGCGGTTCGTGCTCGACGACGGCTGGTTCGGCGACCGTCGCGACGACACCCGGGCGCTCGGGGACTGGTACGTGTCGGCGGACGTGTGGCCCGACGGCCTGCACCCGCTGGTCGAGCACGTCACCGGGCTCGGGCTGCAGTTCGGCCTGTGGGTCGAGCCCGAGATGGTGAACCCCGACTCCGACCTGGCTCGCGCGCACCCCGACTGGATGCTCCGCGTGCCGTCGCGGCTGCCGCGGGAGGCGCGCCACCAGCAGGTGCTCGACCTGGCCGTCCCTGAGGCCTTCGCGTACCTCCTGGAGCGCCTGGACGCGCTGCTCACCGAGTACCCGATCGGGTACCTCAAGTGGGACCACAACCGGGACCTGGTCGACGCGGGCCACGGGGGAGCGCCCGGCGTGCACGGACAGACGCTCGCGGTCTACCGGCTGCTCGACGAGCTGCGCGCGCTGCACCCCGGCGTCGAGATCGAGTCCTGCTCGTCCGGCGGCGCACGCGTGGACCTCGAGATCCTGCAGCGGACCGACCGGGTCTGGGCCAGCGACTGCATCGACGCGCTCGAGCGCCAGCAGATCCAGCGCTGGACCAACCTGCTGGTCCCGCTGGAGCTCATCGGCGCGCACGTCGGGTCGGGCCACGCCCACAGCACGGGCCGGCGCCACGAGCTGTCGTTCCGGGCGGCCACCGCGCTGTTCGGGCACCTCGGGATCGAGTGGGACCTGCAGGAGGCCGACGACGCCGAGCGCGCCGAGCTGGCCGCGTGGATCGCGCTCTACAAGGAGGTCCGCACGCTCCTGCACACCGGCACGACCGTGCACGCGGACACCGTCGACCCGGTGCTCGCGGTGCACGGCGTCGTGGCGCAGGACGGGGCGGACGCGCTGTTCGCGGTCGCGATGACGGGGCGGTCGGACAACACCGCGCTGGCGCGTCTCCGGCTGCCCGGCCTGGACCCGGACGCGTCCTACGACGTGCGACCGCAGGCGCCGGGTGACGCGGTCGACCATGCGCCGGCGTGGTGGACGCCCGAGGGTGTCCGGCTGCCCGGGCGGCTGCTGTCCGGACCGGGCCTGGAGGCACCTCTGCAGCTGCCCGAGCGCATCGCGCTGGTGCGAGCCACGCGGGTGTGAGACGGCGGTCGGGGCAGCCGGACCGGCTGCCCCGACCCGCTACTTCGTCGCGCCCGACGTGAACCCGTTGTAGATGTACCGCTGCAGGAAGAGGAAGAGCACCAGGATCGGGATGATCGTGATGACGACACCCGCCGAGATGACCTCCCACTGCGAGCCGTACGGACCCTTGAAGTCGAAGAGGGTGGTCGAGATCGGCCGCAGCTCCTTGGAGGGCAGGTAGAGGAACGGCAGGTAGAACTCGTTGTAGATGCCGATGCCCTTGATGATCACCACGGTCGCGATCGCCGGCTTGAGGTTGGGCAGAATGATCTGGAAGAAGATCCGCAGGTGCCCGGCCCCCTCGATCATCGCGGCCTCGTCGAGCGACCTCGGGATGGCCCGGATGAACTGCAGGAAGATGTAGATCGAGATGATGTCCGTGCCCATGAACAGCAGGATCAGCGCGAACCGGGAGTCGTAGAGACCCAGCCCGTTGATGATCTGGAACGTCGCCACCTGCGTGGTGACGCCCGGGACCAGGGTCGCGAGCAGGAACAGGGCGAGCACCGCCGTGCGCCCGGCGAAGCGGAAGCGGTCGAGCGCGTACGCCGTGGCCGCCCCGATGAGGATGGTGCCGACGATCGCCATCGCGAAGATGAAGACGGTGTTGCCGAAGGCGGCGAGCATGTTGCCGCGCGTGAACGCGGTGACGTAGTTCTCGACGTTGCCCCAGCTGCTCGGCGGGGTCATCGGCCCCGTCGAGAGGAACTCCTGGCTGGTCTTGAACGACCCGAACAGGATGAGCCCGAGAGGCAGCAGCATCGCGATCGAGGCGATGACCAGGGAGACGTACTTCGCGGTGCTGGTGGCGGTGCTGATGGCGCGGCGCGTCATGTGAGGTCCACCTCGTCGTCGGGGATCAGTCGGCGCTGGACCCAGGTGACGACCAGCACGATCACCAGGAGCACGACGGCCATCGCCGAGGCCAGGCCGACCAGGTTGCGGTTGAACGCCATCCAGACCGTGCGGATGACGAACGTCTCCGTGCCGTTGGCGCCGCCCGTCATGACGAACGGGACCTCGAACACCGACAGCGAGCCGGAGATCGCGAGGATGAGCGACAGGCCGATGATCGGGCGGATCGACGGCAGGATGATGTAGCGGAACTGGTGCCACCGGTTGGCGCCGTCGAGGTCGGACGCCTCGTAGACCTCCGAGTTGATCGACTGGATCGCGCCGAGGAACATCACGAAGTTCAGGCCCATGTAGCGCCAGACGGACACGCCCGCGAGCGAGAAGTTGGCGACGTCGGGGTCACCGGTCCACTGCTGGACCAGGCTCTCGAGGCCGGCCGTCAGCAGCACCGTGTCGAGGCCGCCGCCCGGCTTGAGGAAGTTGAGGAAGATCAGCCCGATCGCGACGCCGTTGATCAGGTACGGGAAGAACAGGATGCCCTTCCACAGGTTCTTGAGCCGGATCCTGAACGACAGGATCGTCGCGAAGTACAGGGCGAGCGCCATCTGCACGAACGAGGCGACGAAGTAGTAGAGCGACACGTAGAAGACGCGGACGTTGTCCGGGTCGGTGAAGACCTCGACGTAGTTGTCGAAGCCGACGATGTTCTTGGTCTTGTCGAGCCCGTCCCAGTCCGTGGCGGAGTACCAGAACATGTTGAGGACGGGGGCGAACGTGAGCAGAAGCAGGAGCCCGACGGGGATCAGCAGGAAGTAGTACGGCGTGAGCCGGCGGTACCACGCGGTGCCGCGGCCCGCACCGCCCCGGGTCTTCCGGGGGGTGCGGGCCGCGTCGGACTGCTGCGCGGCCGCCGTCGTCGGGTCGGACAGACCCGAGGGAGCGGTCGTCATGGCGAGGAGCCTCAGCCGGCCGAGGCCCGACCCTCGGCCCACTGGGCGTTGAGGTCGTCGAGGATCTGCTGCTTGGTCCGTGCGCCGGAGCGGGCGTCGTCGATGGTCTTCTGGCGGAACTTCGGGTCCGTCGTGACGATGCCCGACGCCGTGTCGATGTCCGCGAACAGGGACTCCTTGCCCTCGGGGGCCGGGTTCAGCGTGATGAGCTCGACCTCGGCGACGAAGTCCTCGAGGGCCGCCGGGACGGCTCCGTCGATCATCGGCGACAGGCCGGCCTGCGACTCCGAGAAGCCGGACTCCTTGTTGAACCAGTCGATCCACGCCCGCGCGGTCGCCTTGTTGTCGGAGTTCACGTTGATGCCGAGGTTGTAGTCACCGCCGGCGACGGTGTGGAACTTGCCGTCGACCTTGACCGGCGTGGGTGCGTAGGCGATGTCGTCGCCGCTGGCGCCGGCGGCCTCCGCGGCTGCCGCCATCTGCGGGAGGGCCCACGAGCCGAGCACCATCGTCGCGACCTGGCCGGTGCCGAGCAGACGCTTCGACTCCTCCCAGTTGGTGGTGGTCGGGTCCGCCTCGATGAGGCCCTGCGCGACGACGTCGTAGATGAGCCCGTCGACCACGCCGTAGTCGCTGTCGGGCGTCCACGGGGTGTCCGACTCGACGATCTTGTTCTTCCAGTCGGGGTCGGCCGTGATCGCGCCGAGCCAGCCGTCCCACTGCGACAGCGGCCAGGCGTCCTTGTAGTTGGAGTAGAGCGGCGCGATCTCGACGCCGTCGTCCTTGATGGCCTGGAGCGCGGCGAGGAACGCCTCGGGGGTGTCGGGGAACTCGGTGACCCCGGCCTCCTCCCACACCCGCTTGTTGTAGACGTAGCCCTGGACGTTGCCCACGACGGGGATGCCGTACGACTGGCCCTCGAACGACTTGTCGTTGATCCAGCGGTACTCGGCGCCGATCTCCTCCTGGGTGCCCAGAGGCTCGAAGAAGTCGCCGAGCTGGTCCGGGGTGACCGAGCCGGGGATGGCCAGCACGTCGCCGTAGTTCTCGGTGTTCATGCGCGTCTTGACCTCCCCCTCGTAGTCAGTGAGGCCCTCGATCTTGACCTCGGTGACATCGGGGTACGCGGCCTTGAACTGCTCGACGTACTCGTCGAACGTGCCGTCCTCCACCAGGTCGGTGCGCCAGGTCAGCACGGTGATCTCCCCCGAGGGGGCGCCGTCGTCGTTGGCCTCCGCGTCGTCCCCGCTGCCGCCCGAGCAGGCGGTGAGGGCGAGGAGCGTGCTGGCGGCCGCGACCGCCATGAGGCGTGTGCGTCGCTTCTGAGGGAACATCGTTGATCCTCTCGTCGGGCCGGCACCTCCGCGTGCCGACCGGGGTCTGATGAGGCAGAGCGTCCCGGGGGCCGAGCCGCTGTGCTCCGTGTGGCATTCTTAGGCAACTGAACAAAGTAAGTCAACGGGCGTGTCCTGGGAGGATGCACCCGTTCCCGGATCGTTATGGTGTGCGACGAGGGGGACACCCCACGAAGGAGGACGGGTGAGCGGCTCCCAGCCGGGTCTCGGCGCGGCGCACGCCAGCAGCCGGTCGGCGATCCTCGACCTCATCCGGGCCGCCGGCACGATCAGCCGGGTGGAGCTCACCCGCGCCACGGGGCTCACGGCCGCGACCATCTCCACGGTGGTCCGCCGGCTCATCGACGACGGGCTGGTCCTCGAGGTCGGCCGAGCGGAGTCCACCGGCGGCAAGCCCCGCATGCTCCTGCAGCTCGACCCGTCCGCGCGGTACGCGGTGGGCGTGCACCTCGACCACGCAGGCATCACCTACGTCATCGCCAACCTCGGCGGCGCCATCGTCGCCCGCTGGCGGCGCCCCGGCGCGGGGTCGGACGACCCGCGCGAGGTGGTCGCCCGCATCGGCGCGGAGATCCGCACCACCATCACCCGGGTCGGCGTGGACCCGGCGCGCATCCTCGGGCTGGGCGTCGTCTCGCCCGGTCCCATCTCCGCCTCGACCGGCATGACGCTCACCCCGCCGGTGATGCAGCGGTGGGCCGAGTTCCCGCTCGCCGCCGCCCTCGAGGACGCCGTCGGGCTGCCCGTGCTGCTGGACAACGACGCGACCGCCGCGGCGATCGGCGAGTACTGGTCCGGCGGCATCGCCACGGGTTCCGCCTTCGCCGCGCTCTACATGGGCACCGGCATCGGGGCGGGGATCATCGTCGACGGCACCGTGTACCGGGGTTCCAGCTCCAACGCCGGGGAGATCGGGCACATCTGCGTCGACCTCGAGGGCCCGCCGTGCTGGTGCGGCAACCTCGGCTGCATCGAGGCGCTCGCGGGCCCTGCCGCGGTCGTCGCCGCCGCCCGCGACGCCGGCCTCGAGCTGGCTGGACGCGGGGTGGCGGAGAACTTCGGCTCGCTCGCTCGCGCCGCGAGCCGCGGCGACGCGTTGCCGATGGAGCTCATCCAGCGCTCGGCGCGGTACGTCGGGGTCGGGGCGCAGACGCTGGCCAACGTGCTCGACCTGGAGCTGGTCGTGCTCACGGGACCCGCGTTCGCCATCGCCGGGTCGCTCTACCTGCCGGAGATCGAGCGCCGGCTCGGACAGTCGTTCTTCGCCCGCGGCAGCCACCCCGTGCGGGTAGCCATCTCCTCGAACGCCCCCGAGGCCGCGGCCGTCGGTGCCGCCGCCCTGGTGCTGCAGAGCGAGCTCGCGCCGCGGCAGGTCGGGGTGCGGATGCCGCTCGAGCTGCCCCTCGAGGTCACCGCGATCAGCTAGCGAGCCGGTCCAGCCCCGCCAGCGGGATGGGCAGCCACGTCGGCCGGTTGCGCGACTCGTACACGGCCTCGTACAGGGTCTTGTCCAGCTCGAGCGCGCGCAGGAGGGTCTGGTCGCCGCCGCCGTACCCGCGCAGCAGCCCCGCGCGGGCGTCGGCGGTCCAGTCGGTGGCCGCGTCGCCGGTGAGGCCGCCGACGGCCGCCGCGTAGTCGATCGAGCGGAGCAGCCCCGCCACGTCCCGCAGCGCCAGGTCCGGCCGGGTGCGCTGCGCCAGGGGAGCCAGCGGCTCGCCCTCGAAGTCCATGATGAACCAGGAGCCGTGCGAGCGGAGCACCTGCCCGAGGTGCAGGTCGCCGTGCACGCGCTGCCGTGGCGGGGCGGCGGGGAGCTCCCGGACCTCGCCGACGACGGCCGCGACCCCGTCGGCGTAGCCGGCGAGGGCCGGCACCGCGGACAGCGCCCAGGAGAACCGGGTGGCCACGGCTCGCGCCACCTCCTGCGGACCCCCGCCGTCCTCGATGCCGTACGCCTGCACCAGCGCCTCGTGCATCGACGCGGTCACCGCGCCGAGGTCCGCGGCCGGGGCGGCGAAGGACTCGCCACGGGCGGCGTAGGCGCAGGCCAGCTCGAACCCGTCCTCGGCGGCGTCGACGAACGCCGCCAGCACGCCGAGGTAGCCGGTCACCGGCTCGCCGTCGTGGCCGGGCCACTCGCCCTGGAGCCAGGCCAGCGGCGCCGGGACGTGCTGCCAGCCGACGTCGACCAGGTGGCGGGGGACGTCGACGTCGGGGTTCTCACCCGGTGCGACGGCTCGCAGCACCTTGAGGATGCCCGGCCGGGCACCCGGCAGGATCACGGAGGTGTTCGACTGCTCGCCCGAGACGGCGCGGGCGGCGGACACGTCGACGTCCGCGCCCGGACCCTCGGCGGCGGCGAGCCAGGCCGCCAGGAACGCCGGGTGGGCGGCGCCGTCGACCACGCTGCGGCCGTCGAGCGTGCCGATCGCCCCCTGAGGCGTGCCGTCGACGAGCACGACGGGCACCTGCAGGACGGCGTCGATCGAGCCCGCGCGGGCGCGGACGAGCAGGACCGTGACGTCCGGCGCGAGCGGGAACGACGCGACCGCCGACAGCTCCGCGGCCTGGCCCTTGGCGGGGAACCAGCGCGTCGTCGGCAGCCACTCGCGCAGGACGTCGAGCAGGCGGGCGTCGTCGGGGGAGGGGCGGGCGCTCAGGCTCACGGGGCGGTCAGCTCCAGCCAGTAGAAGTCGCGGGAGCCGAGGGTGAACGACGCCGACCCGTCGGCACCGATCGCCGCGAACGGCGCCCCGCCGAACACGTCGTGCACCGCGTAGCCCGCCAGGCCCGGCATCCGCACGGTGGCCGCTCGCGCGGTCGCCGCCATGTTGGCGACCACCACGATCGTCTCGTCGGCCGTCCGGCGGCAGAACGCGAGCACCGAGTCGTTGTCGCACGGCAGCACCTCGAAGTCGCCCGCGCCGAGGGCGGGGTGCCGGCGGCGGACCGTGAGCATGCCGTGCACCCAGTGCAGCAGGGAGGTGGGCTGCGCCAGCTGGGCCTCGACGTTGGTGTGGCTGTAGTGGTGCACCAGCGACTGGACCAGCGGGAGGTAGAGCTTGCCGGGGTCGGCGGTGGAGAACCCGGCGTTGCGGTCGGGAGTCCACTGCATCGGCGTGCGGACCGCGTCGCGGTCGGGCAGCCAGATGTTGTCGCCCATGCCGATCTCGTCGCCGTAGTACAGGCACGGGCTGCCCGGCAGCGACAGCAGCAGCGCGTGCGCGAGCTCGATCTCCTTGCGGGAGTTGTCCAGCAGCGGCGCCAGCCGGCGACGGATCCCGACGTTGGCGCGCATCCGGGAGTCCGGCGCGTACCAGCCGTACATCGACGCGCGCTCCTCGGTGGAGACCATCTCGAGCGTGAGCTCGTCGTGGTTGCGCAGGAACGTGCTCCACTGGGCGCCGTTGTTCGGGATCGGCGGGGTGTCGGCCAGGATGTCGATGATCTGCGTCGCCCGCTGGTCCCGGATCGAGTAGTAGATGCGCGGCATCACGGGGAAGTGGAAGCACATGTGGCACTCCGGCTCCGCCTCGGTGCCGAAGTAGTGCACGACGTCCTCGGGCCACTGGTTGGCCTCGGCCAGCATGATCCGGCCCGGGAACTCCTCGTCGATCATCGCCCGCACCTTGCGCAGGAACGCGTGCGTCTCCGGCAGGTTCTCGCAGTTGGTGCCCTCGGCCTCGAACAGGTACGGCACCGCGTCCAGGCGGAAGCCGTCCACCCCGAGGCCCAGCCAGAACCGGCCGACGTCCATCATCGCCTCGACCACGCGCGGGTTCTCGAAGTTCAGGTCGGGCTGGTGGCCGAAGAACCGGTGCCAGAAGAACTGCCGACGCACGGGGTCGAACGTCCAGTTGGACGTCTCGGTGTCGACGAAGATGATGCGCGCGTCCTGGTACTTGGTGTTGTCGTCGCTCCACACGTAGAAGTCGCCGTACGGCCCCTCGGGGTCTGAGCGCGACGCCTGGAACCACGGGTGCTGGTCGCTGGTGTGGTTCATCACGAGGTCCACGACGATGCGCATGCCCCGGTCGTGCACCTTCTCGATGAGCTCGGCGAAGTCGGCCATCGTGCCGTACTGGCCGGCGATCGCGGTGTAGTCGGCGACGTCGTACCCGCCGTCGCGCAGGGGGCTCGGGTAGAACGGCGGCAGCCAGAGGCAGTCGATCCCGAGCCACTGCAGGTAGTCGAGCCGGTTGATCAGGCCGCGCAGGTCCCCGCTGCCCTGGCCGGAGGAGTCGGAGAACGTGCGGAGCATGACCTCGTAGAACACCGCGGTCCGGTACCAGCCGGGATCGTCGCCGACGCCCCCGAGCGGCTCGGCCGCCTGCGGCATCACCGGCTGGCGTCGGTCGGGCAGCGCGATCTGCGCGGTCGTCGGAGCGGGCTCGTGCACGTGGCGGCCGGTGGTGGGCGTCTCGGTCACGGCGCCACCAGGTGCACCACGTGCGCCGCACGGATCATCGGGTCGAGGCGGACGTAGGCGGACTGCCCCCACTCGTACGTCTCGTCGGACAGGACGTCGTGCGCGACCACCGGCCGGTCGGGGTCGAGGCCGAGCGCGTGCAGGTCCAGCTGGACGGCCCCCTCCCGCGCGTTCCACGGGTCGAGGTTGACGATGACGACGATCGTGTCGGCACGGCCGGACGGTGAGTGCGCGGCGTCGAGGTGCTTGGCGAACGCGACGAGGGCGTCGTCCGAGGTGGGCAGCACGGTGAGGTTCCGCAGCTGCTGCAGGGCCGGGTGGGTGTGGCGGAGCTCGTTCAGCCGGCCCAGCAGCAGGTTGATGCCGATGGCGTCGGCCTTGGACCAGTCGCGGGGCTTGAACTCGTACTTCTCGTTGTCCACCTGCTCGTCGACGCCCGGGCGCGGCACGTCCTCCACCAGCTCGTACCCCGAGTAGATGCCCCACGTCGGGGCGCCCAGGGCAGCCAGCACCGCGCGCACCGCGAAGCCCCGCACGCCCGTGGCCTGCAGGTACGGCGGCAGGATGTCGTGCGTGGTGGGCCAAAAGCTGGGTCGCATCCACGCGCCCTGCTCGCCCGAGACCTCCTCGAGGTACGCGGTGATCTCGTCCTTGGTGTTCCGCCAGGTGAAGTACGTGTACGACTGGTGGAAGCCGATCTTGGCCAGCGTCTGCATCATGGCCGGCCGCGTGAACGCCTCCGACAGGAAGATGACGTCGGGGTGGTCGGCGCGCACCGAGTCGAGGATCCGCTGCCAGAAGTCGAGCGGCTTGGTGTGCGGGTTGTCCACCCGGAACAGGGTCACGCCGTGGTCGATCCACACCTGCAGGACCCGGCGGATCTCGGTGTAGAGGCCCTCGGGGTCGTTGTCGAAGTTGAGCGGGTAGATGTCCTGGTACTTCTTCGGCGGGTTCTCCGCGTACGCGATGGTGCCGTCCGCCCGGGTGGTGAACCACTCCGGGTGCTCGGCGACCCAGGGGTGGTCGGGGGAGCACTGCAGCGCGATGTCGAGAGCGACCTCCAGGTGCAGCGCGCGGGCCGCGGCGACGAAGTCGTCGAAGTCGTCGAAGGTGCCCAGCGTCGGCTCGATGGCGTCGTGCCCGCCTGCGGGCGAGCCGATCGCGTACGGGGAGCCGGGGTCGCCCAGGTCCGCGAACAGGGAGTTGTTCGGGCCCTTGCGGTGCGTCTCGCCGATCGGGTGCACGGGGGTGAGGTAGACGACGTCGAACCCCATCCCCGCGATCCGCGGCAGGTCGAGGGCGGCGGTGCGCAGCGTCCCGGACGTCCACTTCCCCGCGGCCGGGTCGTACTTGGCGCCCTGCGACCGGGGGAACAGCTCGTACCAGGAGCCGGCGAGCGCCAGGGGCCGGTCGACGACCAGCGGGTACTCCGGCGAGCGCGTCACCGCCTCGCGCAGCGGGTGCGCCGCGAGGGCCTCGTGCACCCGTGCCGACAGCCCGGCCGAGAGCCGCTGCTGCGGGGTGTCGCGCACGTCGCGCAGGGCCATGACCGCGTCGGTGAGCACCCGTGCCGCGTCACGCAGCATCGCATCTGCGCCGGCGCGCTTGGCGGCACGCTCCAGCAGCAGAGCACCCTCGGTGAGCATGAGCTCCACGTCGACGCCCGCCTCGACCTTGATCGTGGCGTCGTGCACCCAGGTGCCGTAGGGGTCGGACCAGCCCTCCACCCGGAACGTCCAGCGGCCCGTGGTCGTGGGGACGACGCGCGCCTCGAACCGGTCGAGACCGGGGGCGATGTCGATCATCCGGGCGCTCGCGCGGTCCACGCCGTCGGGGTCGGTCAGCACCGCGGTGGCGGCGACGGCGTCGTGCCCCTCGCGGAACACCGTGGCGCGGACGGGGACGGCCTCGCCGACCACCGCCTTGGCGGGGAACCGCCCGGCCTCGGCTACGGGGGAGACGTCGACGACGGGGATGCGGCCGATGGGAGGGCCGAGCGGTGCTGGGCGGATCGTCACGCTCACGAACCTATCCGTAGGTCCAGGCTGCGAGCATCCGGAGCGCCGACGCGCCGGTCACACGCCGGCGAGCGCGCGCCCCACCGTCCGGCCCGTGAACAGGCAGCCGCCCAGGAACGTCCCCTCGAGCGCGCGGTGCCCGTGCACTCCACCGCCGCCGAAGCCCGCGGCCTCACCGGCCGCCCACAGGCCGGGCAGCACCTCACCGTCGGGCCGCAGCACGCGGCCCTCGAGGTCGGTGTGCAGGCCGCCGAGGGTCTTGCGGGTGAGCACCGAGAGTCGCACCGCGAGCAGCGGCCCGTGCTCGGGGTCGAGCAGCCGGTGGGGCTTGGCCACCCGGATGACCTTGTCCACGACGTACCGCCGCGCCATCGCGGTCGCGACCACCTGCGCGTCCTTGCCGAGTCCTGTCGCCACCTGCCGGTCGCGGTCGACGACGGTCCGTTCGAGCGCCTCGGCATCGATCCGGTCCGTGCCGGTCAGCGCGTTCATCTTCGCGGCCAGCTCGGCGGGCGTGTCCGCCCAGAGGAACTCCGCCGACCTCTCCGCGAACGCCTCCACCGGCCCGACCGCGTCCGACCTCACCCGCTGCAGCAGCAGCCGCAGGTCCTTTCCGGTGAGGTCCGGGTTCTGCTCGGAGCCCGACAGGGCGAACTCCTGACCGAGGATCGTCTTGTCCAGCACGAACCACGAGTGGTCGTCGCCGCGACCGGTGACGTGCTGCAGCGCCCCGAGCGAGTCGAAGCCGGGGAACAAGGGGGCGGGCAGCCGGTGGCCGTCGGCGTCCAGCCACAGGCTGCTCGGGCCGGCGAGGATCCGGATGCCGTGCCGCGACCACACCGGCGAGTGGTTGGTGATGCCCTCCGGGTAGTGCCACATGCGGTCCTCGTGCACGACGGCCGCGCCCGACGCCTTCGCCGCGGCGATCCCGGAGCCGTCCACGTGGTCCGGCACGCCGGAGAGCATCCGGGCGGGCAGCCGGCCCGCCGAGGCCGGCCACGTCGCGCGGACCCGGTCGTGGTCGGCACCGATGCCGCCGGTGGCGACGACGACGGCGCTCGCGGACAGCTCGAACGGCGCGGCGACCTCGCGGGAGCTGGGCACGGCGCGGGCCGCGCGGTCGGGAGCGAGCACGTCCCCCCGCACCCCGGTCACCCGGCCGTCGGTGGTGACCAGGCCGGTCACCCGGTGGCGGAAGCGCACGTCCACCAGGCCGTCGCGGCGGGCGTCGAGCAGCACGCGGACGAAGGGCTCGACGATCGCCGGCCCGGTGCCCCACGTGATGTGGAACCGAGGCACGGAGTTGCCGTGGCCGTCGGCGAGGTAGCCGCCCCGCTCGGTCCACTGCACCAGCGGGAACCAGCGCACGCCTCTCGCGTGCAGCCACGCCCGCAGGTCGCCCGCGGCGAAGTCGACGAAGCCCTCGGCCCACGCGCGGCCCCACCGGTCGGAGCCGTCGTCAGCGAAGGCCGCGGACCCGAGCCAGTCGGCCAGCGCGAGCTCGGCGGAGTCCTTGACCCCGAGGCGGCGCTGCTCGGGGGAGTCGACGAGGAACAGACCCCCGAACGACCAGAACGCCTGCCCGCCCAGGCTCGCGGGCGGCTCGGCGTCCAGCAGGGTGACCCGGCGACCGGCTGCCACCAGCTCGGCGGTGGCGACGAGCCCGGCGAGGCCCGCGCCGACGACCACGACATCGGAGTGCGTCATGCGTCGTACCGTACGCGCGGCCGTTCCCTGCGATGCTCCCTACGATCCGATGTCGTGACCTACGAGCTCAGCGACGCCGTCGACCGCCTGGACCGGGAGGCGATCTGGCGCTTCCTGTCCACGGAGGCGTACTGGGGGCGCTGGCGCAGCCGCGACGAGGTGGAGCAGCAGGTCGCCGGGGCGTGGCGGGTGGTCGGTGCGTACGTCGCGTCGACCGGGGAGCTGGTCGGGTTCGCCCGTGCCGTCTCGGACGGCGTCGGGTTCGCGTACCTGGCGGACGTGTTCGTCGACGCCGCGCACCGCGGCGCGGGCCTGGGGCACCGGATCGTCACGACGATGATCGACGACGGCCCCGGCGCGGACTTCCGCTGGGTGCTGTTCACCGGTGACGCCCACGGGCTGTACGAGCGACACGGCTTCCGCGCCCCCGACAGCACGGCGATGGTGCGGCCGAGCCGGCGAGGCTAGGGCCGGTCCAGCACGTAGACCCGCATGCTCAGCGCCTCGACGACGGTCGCCTCGCCCGGCTCCGCGTGCAGGCCGCCCTCGATCGCGGCCGCCCGCTCCTCGGCCGGGCTCTCCCACACGGAGTCCCAGGCGAGCTGCCAGTGCCCCCCGTGGTCGTCGGCCAGGATCAGGTGCACCGCGTCGAGCGACCCGTTGATGACCAGCAGCACGGTGTCCTGCTCGGGCGGCGGCGCGGCACGGACCATCTGGAGCGTGCGGATCGACGGGTCGTGCCAGCGGTCGTGGTCGAACGGCACACCGAGCGCGTCGAACCACGCGAGGTCCGGGCGGCGGCCCGGCACGGACGGGCGCCCGGAGTAGAACTGCTCCGTGCGCAGGGCGGGGTGCTCGCGGCGCAGCAGGAGGAGCCACCGGGCCGTGGCCAGCAGGTCCTTGCGCCACGGCGCCGAGTCCCAGTGCACCCAGGAGATCTCGTTGTCCTGGCAGTACGCGTTGTTGTTGCCCTGCTGCGTTCGACCCATCTCGTCGCCCGCCGTGATCATCGGCGTGCCGGCCGCGAGCACCAGGGTGGCGAACAGGTTGCGTATCGAGCGCCGCCGCAGCGGGACGATGTCCACGGCCGGGGAGTCCGCCCCGACGTGCCCCTCGATACCGTGGTTCCACGACCGGTTGTCGTCGCTGCCGTCGCGGTTCTGCTCGCCGTTCGCCGCGTTGTGCTTGTGGTCGTAGGCGACCAGGTCGGCGAGCGTGAACCCGTCGTGGGCGGTGACGTAGTTGACCGACGCGGCCGGCCCGCGGACCAGGGGCGGGTCGCTGTGGCCGAACAGGTCGACCGACCCGGACAGGCGGGTGGCCAGGTCCCGGACGCGGTGGCCCGGCAGACCGTGCGCGGCGCGGCCGGGGTCGGCCAGCCAGAACGAGCGCGCGGCGTTGCGGAACCGGTCGTTCCACTCCCCGAACGGAAGCGGGAACTGCCCGGTGCGCCAGCCCCCGGGGCCGACGTCCCACGGCTCCGCGACGAGCTTGAGCCCGTGCAGCGCCGGCTCGGTCGCCATGGCGACCAGTGCCGGGTGGTCCGGGGAGAAGCCGCTCGCGTCGCGTCCGAGCGTCACGGCCAGGTCGAACCGGAACCCGTCGACGCCCACCACCTCGGCCCAGTACCGCAGCGAGTCCATCGTCATGCGGACCACCTCGGCGCGGCGGAAGTCGAGCGTGTTCCCGGTCCCCGTGACGTCGGCGAGGGAGGCGGGGGCGCCGCCGTCGTGCGCGTAGTAGGTCGTGTTGTCCAGCCCGCGCCAGGACAGGTGCTGGCCCGGCAGCCCGCCCTCGCACGTGTGGTTGTAGACCACGTCGAGCAGGACCTCGAGACCCGCCTCGTGCAGGGCGTGCACCGCGCCGCGCAGCTCGGCGAGCACCGCGGCAGGCCCCTGCGCCCGTGCGGCAGCCGTCGCGAAGGCCGCGTGCGGGGCGAAGAAGCCGAGCGTGCTGTAGCCCCAGTAGTTGCTCAGGCCCTTGCTCACCAGGTGCGGCTCGGAGGAGAACGCGTGCACGGGCAGCAACTCGACGGCGGTCACCCCGAGCCCCAGCAGGTGGTCGAGCACCGCCGGGTGCGCGAGACCCGCGAAGGTGCCGCGCAGCTCCACGGGCAGGCGGTCGTCGAGCATGGTCAGGCCGCGGACGTGCGCCTCGTAGACCACCGTGTGCGACCAGGGGGTCCACGGGCGGTTGGCGGCCGGGTCCGGACCGGGCAGGTGGTCGGTGTCCACGACGACGGAGAACGGCACGTGGCCCGCCGAGTCGCGACCGTCCGCCGGGCCGTACGGGTCGCCGGACAGGTCCGGGCCGACCACGTGACCGTAGGTCTGCGGCGTGTGCGCGACCTCGCCGTCCAGCCCGCGCGCGTACGGGTCCACCAGCAGCTTGGCCGGATTGTGCCGGTGTCCTGCCGCGGGCTCCCAGGGACCGTGCGCCCGGAAGCCGTAGCGCTGGCCGGGGAGGACGCCGGGCACCGAGGCGCTGAACACGCCCCGCACCGGTCCGGCCAGCGGGACCCGGCGCTCGACCGTGAGGTCGTCCCCGTCGAACAGGCACAGGTCGACGCCGGTGGCGTGCGCGGCGTGGACGGCGACATCCACGCCGTCGCCGGTGACGTGCACACCGAGTCGTGGCGGACGCCGGCGCGGGGAGGGCTGGGTCACCCGGACATTGTGAGGGACGAAACCCACAGGTGTCGGCGTCTCGCCACCGGGACCCCGTGCCCGCCGCGTCCTGGGCGGGCGGTAACGTTCCGCGGGTGAGGATCGTCGTCTGCGTGAAGCATGTCCCTGACATCCAGTCCGAGCGGGCCCTGGGCCCCGACGGTCGCGTGGTCCGCGACGGCGGGGACGGCACGATCAACGAGCTGGACGAGAACGCCCTCGAGGCGGCGCTCGCGCTGGTGGAGAGCGTCGGGGGATCGGTCACCGCCCTGACCGTGGGTCCCGACGACGCCGCCGACGCGGTGCGCCGCGGCCTGCAGCTGGGTGTCGACGAGGCGGTCCACGTGGTCGACGACGCCGTCGCCGGCTCGGACGTGATCGGCACCGCGCGGGTCCTCGCCGCCGCCGTCCAGCACCTGGACGCCCAGGAGCACGTCGACCTCGTGATCACGGGCATGGCGGGGCTGGACGGGCTGACGTCGCTCCTGCCCACCGCGCTCGCCGAGCTGCTCGACCTGCCCGCCCTGCCGCTGGCGGCGGAGCTCACCGTCGAGGGCGGGACCGTACGGGTGCGCCGCAACCTCGACCACGCGTCCGAGGTCCTCGAGGCGCCGCTGCCGGCGCTCGTGTCGGTGACCGACCAGGCCAACGAGCCGCGCTACCCCAACTTCAAGGGCATCATGGCCGCCCGCAAGAAGCCGATCACCACCCTGTCGCTGACCGACCTGGGCGTCGACGCGTCCCGCGTCGGTGCGGTGGGCGCCCGCACGCAGGTGCTCGAGGCGGCCGCCCGCCCGGCGCGCGAGAATCGCGTGCTCGTGCAGGACACGGGCGACGCCGGTGCTCGGCTGGCCGCGTACCTCGTCGACAACCAGCTCGTCTGACCCGCTCCGCCACCCGAGGGAAGCCACCGCCGTGACCGCACCCGTGCTCGTGCTCGTCGACCACACCGAGGCCGGACGCCTGCGCGCGCCGGCGCGCGAGCTCCTCACGCTCGCGTGGGAGCTCGCGGGCGGTGCCGGGGTGCACGCAGCCTGGGCCGTCGACGGTGTCGAGCCGTCCGCCGAGGTCGCCGCCGAGCTGGGCGCCCTGGGCGCCACGCACGTGCACCGGCTCGTCGCCGACGCGGACCTGCACCTGTCCGCCGTGCTGGCCGAGGCGCTCGCGTCGCTGCTGGACGCCACGGGCGCCGGGCTGCTCCTGCTCGTCTCCTCGTTCGAGAACAAGGAAGCGGCGGCCCGGCTCGCGGTGAGCACCGGCGCGGGGGTCGTCACGGACGCCGACGGTGTCGCTCTGGTCGACGGTCGCTACGTGGCCTCGAAGACCGTGTTCGCGGGGACGTGGACCACCTCGTGCGCGATCACGGCGCCGCTGGCGATCGTCACCGTGAAGCCCAACGCCGTGCAGCCCGTCGTGCTGGACGACGCCCCCGCACCGCAGATCGGCGAGCACGCGGTCACCGTGAGCGACAAGGCGCGGCGCGTCACGCTGGTCGAGCGCACCGAGCGGCCCGTCAGCACCCGGCCCGACCTCGGCAGCGCGAGCATCGTCGTGGCCGGCGGCCGCGGCACCGAGGGAGACTTCTCCGTCGTCGAGGAGCTGGCCGACGTGCTCGGCGGGGCGGTCGGCGCCACGCGCGTGGCCACCGACGAGGGGTGGATCGGGCACGACGCGCAGATCGGCCAGACCGGCGTGACCATCGCGCCCCGGCTGTACATCGGGGTCGGCGTCTCCGGCGCGGTGCACCACCGCGGCGGCATGCAGGCGTCCGGCACGATCGTCGCGATCAACTCCGACCCGGACGCCCCGATCTTCGAGATCGCGGACTTCGGCGTCGTCGGGGACCTGTTCACCGTCGTCCCGCAGGCCGCCGCGGAGCTCCGCCGCCTCAAGGGCTGACGCTCGCCCTCCGAAACCCCGGACAGCGGTCCGGTCGCTCCGCTAGCGTGCGCTCGGGCCCGGCTGTCAGCACGCCGGGCGGGCGTCCGAGGAGAGATGCGTGATCCGCTACCTGCCGTTCCTCATCGAGGCCGCGCTCCTGGTCTACTGCCTGATCGACTGCATCCAGACGGACGTCCCGCGCAACCTGTCCAAGACCACCTGGGTGTTCGTCATCATCCTGCTGCCGCTGGTCGGCGGCATCGCGTGGCTCGTGGCGGGGCGCCCGGAGCACCGGCCGGCGCGGAACGTGCCCTGGCCCTCGACGCAGACGGCCGGCTTCCCGGAGTACGAGCGCCCGCGACCGACGGCCCCGGACGACGACCCGCAGTTCCTCGCCGGCCTGCGCGCCTCCGACGAGGAGCACGAGAAGATGCTCAAGGACTGGGAGGCGCAGCTGCGCGACCGGGAGCGCAAGCTCGAGGGCGACGGGCCGGCCGGCGCCTGACGGTCAGGACAGGTCGCGCAGCCAGCGGACCGTCGCGACGCCCTGCGCGGCCTGGAACCGGCGCAGGTTGGGGATGCCGAGCGGGGCCGGCTGCCGCGAGCTCCACGCGAAGTAGCCGGACAGCCCGGCGAGCCCGGCGCGCAGGTCGTCGTCGTGCACGCCGTCCGAGATGGCGTGCGAGCGGAAGTTGGTGACCGGGTCACCGCCGCCCTGGAGGGCCACGCTCGGCAGCATGAACGCGAGGTCGAGCCACGGTGCGCCGACGCTCGCGTGCGGCCAGTCGATGAGCCAGACCCGGTGGCCGTGGTGGTCCGGGTCGATCATCACGTTGTCGGCCCGCAGGTCACCGTGCACGAGCGCGTCGCCGGCACACACCCGCAGGGAGTCCTGCTCCCAGCGGACCAGCTGCTCGACGTTCTCCAGCGCCCACCGTCCGACGTCCCCGGCCAGGTCCGCGTAGTGGTTCAGCGTCGCGCCGTCCAGCGCCCGCAGCCTGCGCCAGCCGGTGAAGTCCTCCGCCAGCTGGTCGTCGGTGCGCAGGAGGCTGTGGCCGGGCAGCGGCTCGGCGTCTGCAAGCGCTCCCAGCGCGTCGGCCACGGCGCGCATGTCGTCCGGCTTCCACGGCAGCTCGGGCGAGCGACCGTGCACCACCTCGAACCCGAGGATGACCCAGTCGCCGTCGTCGGAGGACCAGAGCAGCCGCGGTGCGGGGACCTGCGGCGGCAGCGCGCGCGACACTCGGATCTCGGCGCGCGCGAGGTCGGGGGAGACGGGGTTCTGCTCGCCCGAGACCGCCTTGACGAAGACGCCGCGCCCGTCGGCGAGCTCCAGGACAGCCGCGAACCCGGGGCTGAACCCGCTGGTCGCACTGATCTCCGCGGTCACCTGGGCGCCGGCCAGCTCGGCGATCCGGGTCCGCACGTGCCGGGGGAGGTCGCGCCAGTCCAGCCGCTGGCCGCTGAAGGCGAGCGGGAGGGCGATGACGTCGTCGGCACTCACGCGGCACATCCTGCCAGTTCGTGACCGGCACCTGTCGGGTGATCCCACCAGGTGTGCGGTCGGGGAGTCGGCCGTTCCGTTCGTAGACTGGAGGCGATGAGCGTGTATCTCGATCATGCGGCCACCACGCCCATGATCCCCGAGGCCACGCGGGTGCTCGCCGAGCAGCTCGCGCGTCCCGGCAACCCCTCGTCCCTGCACTCCTCCGGACGCGCCGCCCGGCGCGTGGTCGAGGAGTCGCGGGAGCTGCTCGCGGCGGCCCTGGGCGCGCGGCCCAGCGAGGTCGTCTGGACCTCCGGCGGGACCGAGGCGGACAACCTCGCGGTCAAGGGACTGTTCTGGGCCCGGCGCACCCACGACCCGCGCCGGCTGCGCCTCCTGGTCTCCGCGGTGGAGCACCACGCGGTGCTGGACCCGGCGTTCTGGATGGCCGAGCACGCGGGCGCCGAGCTGGTGCTGCTGCCGGTCGACGCCGACGGCGTGCTCGAGGTGGACGCGCTGCGGGAGGAGCTCGAGCGGCACGGCGAGCAGGCCGCGCTGATCTCCGTGATGTGGGCCAACAACGAGGTGGGCGCTCTCCAGCCGCTGGACGACGTGGTGGCCCTGGCGCGCCGGTTCGGGGTCCCCGTGCACGCCGACGCGGTGCAGGCGGTCGGCCAGGTGCCCGTCGACTTCGGCGCCTCGGGCCTCGACGCGATGACCGTCTCCGGGCACAAGGTGGGCGGACCAGGCAGCGCCGGTGCCCTGCTGGCGCGCCGCGGCCTCGACCTCACCCCTGTGCTGCACGGCGGCGGGCAGGAGCGCGGCGTGCGGTCGGGGACGCTCGACGCCGCGGTGCTGGCGTCCTTCGGTGTCGCCGTGGACCGGGCGGTGGCCGCCCGCACGGAGTTCGCGACGCGCGTGGGAGCGCTCCGCGACGCCCTGGTCGAGGGCGTGGAGTCGCTCGTGCCGGACGCGGTGCTGCAGGGTCCGCGGGACACCTCCCGCCGCCTGCCCGCCAACGCGCACTTCACGTTTCCCGGCTGCGAGGGCGACTCGCTGCTCTACCTGCTCGACTCCGCCGGTGTCGAGGCGTCGACCGGGTCCGCGTGCCAGGCCGGGGTGCCGCGGCCCAGCCACGTGCTGCTGGCCATGGGCGTCGACGAGCTGGCGGCCCGTGGTGCGCTGCGGTTCAGCCTCGGGCACACCTCGACGCAGCAGGACGTCGAGGCGCTGCTGACCGTGCTGCCGGGTGTCGTCGACCGGGCGCGTGCCGCCGGGCTGGCGACGGTCGGGGTGGGTTCCTGATGCGCGTGCTGGCCGCGCTGTCCGGCGGTGTCGACTCCGCCGTGGCCGCCGCCCGTGCGGTCGACGCCGGGCACGACGTGGTCGGCGTGCACATGGCCCTGTCCCGCACCCGGGACCAGTTCCGCACGGGCTCCCGGGGCTGCTGCTCGATCGAGGACGCCGGCGACGCCCGCCGCGCGGCCGACGTGCTGGGCATCCCGTACTACGTGTGGGATCTGTCGGAGCGGTTCGAGGAGACCGTGGTGGCGGACTTCGTCGCCGAGTACGAGGCCGGCCGCACCCCCAACCCGTGCGTCCGCTGCAACGAGCACATCAAGTTCGCCACGCTGCTGGACAAGGCCGTCGCCCTCGGGTTCGACGCGGTCTGCACCGGTCACTACGCGCGGATCGAGACGCGGGACGACGGCACCCGGGAGCTGCACCGCGCGCGGGACCTGGCCAAGGACCAGTCCTACGTGCTGGCCGTGATGGGCCCGGAGCGGCTGGCGCGCTCGATGTTCCCGCTCGGCGACGTCGCCTCCAAGGACGAGACGCGTGCGGAGGCGGCCGCCCGCGGCCTGTCCGTGTCGGCCAAGCCCGACTCGTACGACATCTGCTTCGTCGCCGACGGGGACACCCAGGGCTTCCTGCGCTCGCGGCTCGGGTCGCAGCCCGGCGAGATCGTCGACGCCTCCGGTGCCGTCCTCGGGGAGCACGACGGTGCGTACGCGTACACGGTGGGCCAGCGCCGCGGCCTGGCGATCGGCCGGCCCGCCCCGGACGGCAGGCCGCGGTACGTGCTCTCCGTCGAGCCGGTGCGCAACCGGGTGGTCGTCGGATCCGTCGACGACCTGGCCGTCCGGGCGGTCGAGGCGGACCGGGGCGTGTGGTTCGCGGACGCGGACGGCTCCTTCGGGTGCTCCGTGCAGGTCCGGGCGCACGGTGCCGCCGTGCCCGCGCGTGCGACCGTCCGCGACGGCGTGGTCGAGATCGTGCTCGACGAGGCCGGTGCGCTGCGCGGGGTCGCGCCCGGCCAGTCGGCCGTGCTCTACGACGGCACCCGGGTGCTCGGTCAGGCGACCGTCACCGCCGCGCAGCGCGCCACCGCCGGCGTCGCCCGGTGACCGGGGGACGGCCGGGCGTCACGGGCACCGGTCCGTGGCCGGGACTGGACGTGCTCGAGGCGCAGACCGTGGTGGTCGGGGACCTCGTCGACACCCCGTCCGAGGTGGCCGGCCTGCCGTTCGTCGTGCAGCTCGCCGAGCGGGGGCCGTGGTCCGACCGCACCGGCCGCGCGTCCGCGCTCCTCGCGGAGCTGCCCAGCGAGCTCGGCGCGCACGGCTGGAAGCTCGCCGACCGGCCCAGCCGCGACCTCGCCCGGGCGCAGGCCTACCTGCGGGAGGACCTCGACGCGCTCGCGGTCGCCGGGCACGGCTGGGCCGGCCCGCTCGTCGTGCCCGTGCTGGGGCCGATGACCCTCGCCGCCTCGCTCTACCTCGCGCGCGGTGACCGCGTGGTCTCCGACACCGGCGCGGTCCGCGAGCTCGCCGCGTCCTTGGCCGCCGGGATCGCGGAGCACCTGGCTGCCATCCGCCGCGCGGTGCCCGGCGCCGAGCCGACCGTCCTCCTGCACGAACCCCTGCTCGCGCAGGTGATGGCCGGGGTGCTGCCGTCGTTCTCCGGCTACTCCGCGCTGCGCTCGGTCCCCGGCCCGGTGGCCGCGGAGCGCATCGGCGAGGTGGCCCGTGCGTTGGACGGCGCCCGGGTGATCGTGCACGGCGGCACGGCGTGGACGTCGCTCGGTGCCATCCGCGCGGCGGCCGTGGACGGCTTTGCGCTGGCGGTGAGCGCGCTCGACGAGCACAGCTGGGAGAAGGTGGCCGAGGTGGTCGAGGGCGGCCTGGCCTTCTGGCCCGAGCTCCGGCCGCAGGCGTCGTCGCAGTGCGCCGGACCGGACGTGGCCGGTCAGGCCGATACGCTCACCCGGCCGTGGCGGTCCGTCGGGCTGTCGATGGCCGGGCTGCGCGACGTCGTGCTGCTGACCGGTGACGTCACCGGCCGAGGCGGCCCGGACGACGCGCGGGCCGTGCTGGCCGGTCTGGTGCGTGCCGCCCGGATCGTGGCGGAGAAGGCGGAGGGGTGAGCGTGGCTGCACAGCCGAGCGTGCGGCGTGCTCTCGCCCTGCTGGTGGCGTCGGGTGCGGCCATCGTCGGGATGGTGCTGCTCGTCGTGGTCTACACCGGCATCGGCGTGACCACGCTGACCGCGTCGAACGAGGACCTGGACCCGTGCGTCGCGGCGTACTCGGCCGGCACCGACTCCGCGACCGTGCGGTACACGGTCGTCCCGCCGCAGGCGGTCTGCACCTGGGACGTCGCCGGCGAGTCGACGGAGGTCGTGGTGGCCTCCGCGTCGACCGCGCTGTTCACCGCCGGGGCCGTGCTCGCGGTCGGCGGCGTGCTGGTCTGCCTGGTGCTCCTGCTCGGCCCGTGGCTGCAGCGGCGCCGGTCGTCCACCCGACCCGCCTGAGCCTGTTGGCGCGCGTGTGGGCGGCGCGCGAGAGGATGACCGGGTGAGCGACGAAGCACCCGCGCCCGTGAGCGCCTCTGCCGAGACCGAGATCCCCGCCGACGCGCGACACCGCTGGGCGGAGCTGGCCGGCCTGATCGAGGCGGACCAGTTCGCGTACTACATCCGCGACGCCCCGGTGTCGTCGGACAAGGAGTACGACGAGCGTCTGCGCGAGCTGATGGCGCTCGAGGAGGAGCACCCGGGCCTGCGCACGCCGGACTCCCCGACGCAGCGGGTGGGCGGGACGTTCTCCACGGAGTTCGCGTCGGTCCAGCACGTGGAGCGGATGCTGTCGCTGGACAACGCGTTCTCCGACGAGGACATCGCCACGTGGGCGGGCCGCCTGCACCGGGACCTCGAGTCCGAAGCCGCGATCCACTACCTGTGCGAGCTCAAGATCGACGGTCTCGCCATCGCGCTGCTGTACGAGAAGGGCCGGCTGGTCCGGGCCGCGACGCGCGGCGACGGGCGCACCGGTGAGGACGTCACGCTCAACGTCCGTACCATCGCGACCATCCCGGACATGCTCGGCGGGGACCCGGCCACCCACCCGGAGCGCATCGAGATCCGCGGGGAGGTGTTCCTGCCGGTCGCGGCGTTCACCGAGCTCAACGAGTCGCAGGTCGCGGCGGGCAAGAGCCCGTTCGCCAACCCCCGCAACGCGGCCGCGGGCTCGCTGCGGCAGAAGGACCCGCGGGTCACGGCCTCGCGGGACCTGCGGATGTACGCGCACGGCATCGGCGCCCTGGTCTGGGGCGCCGGCCGCGGGACCGGCATCGAGCGGCAGTCGCAGGTCTACGACCTGCTGGCCGGCTGGGGCGTCCCGGTCTCCGGGCACACGCGGATCGTCGAGGGGCTCGACGGCGTGCGGGAGATGATCGCGCACTACGGCGAGCACCGGCACGACGTCGAGCACGAGATCGACGGCATCGTCGTCAAGGTCGACGAGATCGCGCTGCAGCGCCGGCTCGGGTCCACCAGCCGGGCGCCGCGCTGGGCGATCGCGTACAAGTACCCGCCCGAGGAGGTGAACACCAAGCTCCTGGACATCCGCGTCAACGTGGGCCGGACGGGCCGCGTGACGCCGTACGGGGTGATGGAGCCGGTGTTCGTGTCGGGGTCGACGGTCGAGATGGCGACGCTGCACAACGCCAGCGAGGTGGCCCGCAAGGGCGTGCTGATCGGAGACACGGTGGTGCTGCGGAAGGCCGGGGACGTGATCCCGGAGATCGTGGGGCCGGTGGTGGACCTGCGCGACGGCACCGAGCGTGCGTTCGTGATGCCCACCGAGTGCCCGTCCTGTGGCACGCCGCTGGCGCCGGCCAAGGAGGGCGACGTCGACATCCGGTGCCCCAACCAGCGGTCGTGCCCGTCGCAGCTGCGCGAGCGGCTCTTCCATGTGGCCTCGCGCGGGGCCTTCGACATCGAGGCTCTCGGCTGGGAGGCGGCCAGCGCGCTGCTGACCGCGGGCGTGGTGACCGACGAGGGCGACCTGTTCGCGCTCGATGCGGACGCGCTGCGCCAGGTGCCGCTGTTCACCCTGTCCACCAGCTCCAAGGTCGGCGGCGTGGTCCGGGACGCGGGGGACCTGAACGCGACCGGCACGGCCCTGCTCGGCAACCTGGAGAAGGCGAAGCAGGCGGCGCTCTGGCGGGTGATCGTCGCGCTGTCCATCCGGCACGTGGGGCCCACGGCGGCGCGGGCGCTGGCGCAGCACTTCGCGTCGATCCCGGCGATCGCGACGGCGACCGAGGAGGAGATCGGCGCGGCCGAGGGGGTCGGCCCGACCATCGCGACCGCGGTGGTGTCGTGGTTCGAGCAGCCGGGCGAGGACGACAAGTGGCACGCGGCGATCGTCGAGAAGTGGGCCGCGGCGGGAGTGCGGATGCACGAGGAGCGCGACGAGTCCGCGCCGCGCACGCTCGAGGGACTGACGGTCGTGGTCACCGGTGGGCTCGAGCGGTTCAGCCGGGACGGTGCCAAGGAGGCGATCCTGGCGCGCGGCGGCAAGTCGGCGGGGAGCGTGTCGAAGAAGACCGACTACGTGGTGGTCGGGGAGAACGCGGGGTCCAAGGAGGCCAAGGCGCGCGAGCTGGGGCTGCGGATCCTGGACGAGGCCGGGTTCGAGGCGTTGCTGGCGCAGGGTCCCGCGGGCGTGGGGGACACGGCGACCGACACCCCGACAGGCCCCGTGGAGGCGTGACGTGACCGGTGTCGTCGTCCGGGTGGCGGCCGGTTCGGAGGTGGCCGACGCCGGGGCGCTCACTGCCGAGGCGTACCTGGCCGACCGGTTGCTGGACGACACCGACTCCTACGCGGACGAGCTCCGCGATGCCGAGCGGCGTGCGCTGGAGGCGACCCTGCTGGTAGCGCTGGTACCGCGTGCGGGCTCGGACGAGCTCGTCGTCGTCGGCACCGTGACGCTCGCGTTCTACGGGACCTCGTACGCCGAGACCGCGGATCCGGGCGAGGCGGAGATCCGGATGCTCGCGGTGGCCCCGGAGGCACGACGCCGGGGGATCGCCGAGCTGCTGATGGCGACCGCGCTGCGGGAGGCGGTCGCGGGCGGTGCGACGCGCGTGGTGCTGTCCACGCTCGACTCGATGCAGGCCGCGCACCGGCTGTACCGGCGGCTCGGTTTCGTCGCGGTGCCGGACCGCGACTGGGGGCACGTCGACGTGCACCTGCGGGTGTTCACGTGGACACCGCCGGACGCCCCCGGCGCGCTGGTCGAGCTCGCCACGTGGCCACCGGCGCGGGTGGTCGACGTGGACGGCTGGAAGGTCGGGCTGTCGGGTGGGTTGACCCGGCGGGCCAACAGCGTGCTGCCGCTCGGGACTCCCCCCGACATCACGGCCACGCTCGACCGGATCGAGGCCCTCTACGCCCGCGAGGGCCAGCCGGCGATCGTGCGCGTCTGCCGCGCGTCGCCGCGGGGTCTGGACGACCTCCTGGCTCTGCGCGACTACGAGGTGATGTCCCGGACCGACGTGCTGGTACGCGAGCTCGACGGGCTCGAGCCGCACCCCGGGGGGATCCGCACGTCGGCCGGTGCGGTGCGCGTCTCCGCCGCCGACCGACCGGACGACGCCTGGCTCGCCGCGTGGTCCGGCTCGAAGGCCCGGCTGCACACCACCGGCTCTGCGGCGCAGGCGGACGACACGAGCCTGCGGCTGGCCCGGGAGGTGCTCGGCGGGGCACCGGCGGTCTACCTCACCGCGACCGACGCGACCGGCCTGGTCGGGGTCATCCGTGCCGCGTTCGCGGAGGACTGGGTCGCCCTGTCGTGCCTCGTCGTCACGCAGCCCGCGCGGCGCCACGGACTCGGCCGCTACCTGACCGTCCGCGCGCTCGACGAGGCAGTCCGGCGGGGTGCCCGGCGAGCCTTCCTCCAGGTCGAGGCCGAGAACACCGCCGCCGGCGAGCTCTACTGGTCGCTCGGGTTCCAGCCGGCGGAACGGTACGTGTACCGAGAGCTTCGCTGGTCGCCCGGCCTCCCCAGCGGGTCGAGCGCCTGAGCTCCCCTGCGTCGGCAGGACGAACCTCCCCGGACCGGACGCGAGCGGCTGTCGCCTTCACGGACCGGACGGGTCAGCGGGCCGCCCAGAGCAGGCCGCGCTCGATGATCGTCCTGATCGAGGGCACCTCGAGGTCAGCCAGCAGGTGACCTGGCGCGCACACGAACACGCGACCGGCGCCCCAGCGGCGGGTCCAGACGGCGGGTGACGTGACGGGCTCGTGCCACGGGTCGTCGGGGCCGGGCGTGATCGTCGTCGTCGCCAGGACGTCGTTGAGCGGGTCCGTGAGCAGCCAGTACTGCTCGGAGCGCAGCGTGAAGTCGTCCAGGCCCTCGACGATCGGGTGGTCGCCGGTCACCTCGATGGTGTGCTCGACCAGGGTGCCGCCGGGGTGCGCCGCGAACTGGGCGCCGACGAGCTGGAGGTAGTCGGTGGCGATCCGGAACGAGTCGACGATGCCGCCGTGCCAGCCGGCCAGCCCGGTGCCGGCCGCGACCGCGGTGCGCAGTCCCCGCAGCTCGTCGGCCAGGATGTCGCCCATGGTCCAGCACTGGACCACCAGGTCGGTGGCCGCCATGAGGTCCGGGTCTGCGTAGGCCTCGAGCGACCCCTCGACCACCACGTCGAAGTCGTGCTCCCGCAGGAACGGCACGAACAGCTCGGCGGCCTCCTCGGGAGCGTGCCCGTCCCAGCCGCCGCGGACGACGAGGGCACGGCGTTGTGGTGCCACGGCGGTCTCCTAGCTGATCAGCGCGTCGATGGCGGCGGCGGACAGGACGTGCTCGGACGCCATCGCGCTCGCACCCAGCACGCCTGCTCGTCCCTTCGTCCGGGAAGCGACGATACGCAGGTGCTGGGTGGCCAGGGGGAGAGACCGCCGGTAGACGACCTCACGGATGCCGGCCAGCAGGTGCTCACCCGCCTCCGCGACGACGCCCCCGATGACGATGACCGAGGGGTTGAGCATGCTCACGCACGCGGCCAGCACCTCGCCGAGGTGCCGGCCCGCCGCACGCACCTCGCGGCTGGCGTCGAGATCACCCGAACGGACCAGCGCGACGACGTCGGCGCTCGTCGTGGCGTCGCGCAGCGCGCTCGCGATGGCAGGCCCGCTGGCCACCGCCTCCAGGCAGCCGGTGTTCCCGCACCGGCACGGCCGGTCGAGGCCGCCGGGGACGGCGATGTGGCCGAGGTCGCCGGCAGCGCCCTGGGCGCCGCGGCGGATCTGGCCGTCGGAGATGATCCCGGCGCCGATGCCCGTGGCGACCTTGACGAACAGGAGGTGGTCGACCTCCGGCCACTGGCTCGTGTGCTCGCCGAGCGCCATGACGTTCACGTCGTTGTCCACGAGCACCGGGACGCGCAGCTTGCGGGACAGGAGCGCGGGGACGTCGGCGTCGTCCCAGCCCGGCATGATCGGCGGGTTGATCGGCCGGCCGGTGGAGTGCTCGACCGGCCCGGGCAGCCCCACGCCCACGCTGACCAGGTCACCGAGCGGCCGGCCGGCGGTCGCGAGCAGGTCCAGACCGACCTCGACCACGCGGTCCAGCACCGGTCCGGGACCCTCGGCGATCGCGATGGTCTCGTGGTGCTCGGCCAGCACCGTGCCGACGAGGTCGGTGAGCGCCAGGCGCGAGTGGGTGGCGCCCAGGTCGACCGCGAGCACCACGCGGGCCGACGGGTTGAACGCGAACGTGGCGGGCGGGCGGCCGCCGGTGGAGCTGGCCTCGCCGGCCGGCGCGACGAACCCGGAGGAGAGCAGGAGGTCGACGCGGGCCGCGATGGTGGAACGCGCTTGCCCGGTGAGGGTGGCCAGGTCGGAGCGGGTGCGTGGCTGCCGGTCGCGGAGGAGCTGGAACATCTCCCCGGCGCCTGTCGGCCGGGGAGCGAACTTCACGAGCTCGTCCATGCGCACAGTGAACCATTCCGCCTTACGTAGGTCACGTTCACGTAACCATGACACATTGGTGGCGACTTCTGCTTGACCCACGGCAGAAGTGGGTTCTACCTTCGGCGCATGGTCAACGAAGACCCGCCGCTGCTGCAGATGCGCGGCATCGTGAAGCAGTTCCCGGGAGCCCGGGCGCTGGACGGCGTCGACCTGGAGATCCGGGCGGGCGAGGTCCACTGCCTGCTGGGCCAGAACGGCGCGGGCAAGTCGACGCTCATCAAGGTGCTCGCCGGTGCCCACCAGCCGACCGAGGGCGAGATCCTGCTGGACGGGAAGCCGGTCACCATCACGCACCCGGTCGCGGGCCTCAAGCTGGGCATCGCGACGATGTACCAGGAGCTCGACGTCGTCGACGGGCTGTCCGTGGCGGAGAACATCTACCTCGGTCACGAGCTGGCCACCGCCGGGTTCTCGCAGCGCCGTGCAGCCACCGCCCACACCCGGGCGCTGCTCAAGCGGCTCGGCCACGGAGACCTCTCCCCGCACCGGGAGGTCGGCCGGCTGTCCGCCGCCGGCAAGCAGATCGTCAGCATGGCCCGCGCCCTGTCGCACGACGCCCGCGTGATCGTGATGGACGAGCCGTCCGCCGTGCTCGACGCGGAGGAGGTCACCAACCTGTTCCGCGTGGTCCGCGAGCTGACCGCCTCGGGCGTCGCGGTCGTCTACATCTCCCACCGCCTCGACGAGATCCGGCAGATCGGCGACCGCATCACCGTGCTCAAGGACGGTCGCACCGTCGCCACCGGGCTCCCGGTCGCCGAGACGTCGACCGCGGAGCTGATCAAGCTGATGACCGGCCGCAACGTCGAGTACGCCATCCCCGCGCGGGACCGCGTGCCCGAGGACGCCGCCACGGTCCTGCGCGTCGACGGCCTCGGGCTGCGCGGCGCGTTCACGGACGTGTCGTTCGAGGTCCGTGCCGGAGAGGTCGTCGGCCTGGCCGGGCTGGTCGGCTCCGGACGGTCCGAGATCCTCGAGACCGTGTTCGGCGCCCGCAAGGCGACCACGGGCAGCGTCCACGTGGGTGACCGGAAGCTGCGCGCCGGTTCGGTCAGCGACGCGGTGAGCGCCGGCATCGGGCTGAGCCCCGAGGAGCGCAAGAGCCAGGGGCTGATCCTCGACGAGCCGGTCTACCGGAACATCACGCTCTCCACCTTCGGGCGCAACTCGAGGGCTTCGTTCCTCGACGAGGGTGCGGAGCGCCGGGTGGCGCGCGAGCAGATCGAGGCGCTCGACGTGCGGCCGTCCGACCCGGACCGCAGCGCGCGGACCCTCTCCGGCGGCAACCAGCAGAAGGTGCTGCTCGCCCGCTGGCTGGTGCACGGCTGCCGGGTGCTGCTGCTCGACGAGCCCACCCGCGGCGTCGACGTCGGGGCGCGCGCCGAGATCTACGGGCTGATCGCCGACCTGGCCGCGCAGGGCGCCGCCGTGGTGGTGGTCTCCAGCGACATCCCGGAGGTGATCGGCCTGTCCGACCGCGTCCTGGTGGTCTCCGAAGGGCGCGTGGTCCACGAGGGACCGGCGGACCACATCGACGAGCACCGTGTGCTCGACCTCGTCATGGAAGGAAGTGCCGCGTGAGCGACCAGGACGTGACAGTCCCCGCCGCGGACGAGTCCGCCCGGGTGGAGCAGGTGGCCAAGGCCGGGCAGAGGCGCCGCGGCGGTCTCCTGAGCGGCGCGACCGGGCGCAACCTCGGTCTCGTCATCGCGTTGGTGGCGATCTGCGTCTTCGGCGTGATCACCGCGGGTGAGCGGTTCGCCAGCATCGACAACCTGCTCACCATCCTGCGGCTCGCCGCGGTGATCGGCGTGCTGAGCATCGGGATGACCTTCGTCATCACCGGCGGCGGGATCGACCTGTCCGTCGGCTCGGTCGTCGGGCTGTCGTCCGTGTGGGCGTCGACCCTGGCCACCCAGACGATGGCCGAGGACGTGCACTGGATCGTGATCGTGCTCTGCGCGCTCGGCGTCGGTATCGGCGCGGGGGTGGTCAACGGCGTGCTCATCGCGTACGGCAAGGTGGTCGCGTTCATCGCGACGCTGGCCATGCTCGTGGCGGCGCGCGGCCTGGCGGAGATCATCGCCAACCGGCAGACGCAGATCGTGCGCGTGGACGGCTTCCTCGACTTCTTCCGCTCGTCGCCGCTCGGCCTGCCGATGCTCGTGTGGATCTTCCTGCTCGTCGCCGTGGCGGGCTGGATCCTGCTGAACCGCACCACGTTCGGCCGTCGCACGATCGCGGTCGGTGGCAACCCCGAGGCCGCGCGGCTGGCGGGCATCAAGGTGAGGCGCCACACGATGTACCTGTACGCCCTGGCGGGCCTCACGGCCGGGATCGGCGGCGTCATGATGCTCGGCCGCACCACGGCGGGCAGCTCCACCAACGGCCAGCTCTACGAGCTCGACGCCATCGCCGCCGTGGTGGTCGGCGGGACCCTGCTCATCGGTGGCCGCGGCACGATCGTCGGCACCGTCCTGGGCGTCCTGATCTTCACCACGCTCCAGAACGTCTTCACGCAGAACAACCTCTCCATCTCGGCGCAGAACATCGCCAAGGGCGTGATCATCGTCGTCGCCGTGCTGCTCCAGCAGCGGCTCGCCGAGCGCTCCCGCGCCGGAACCTGACCTCATCCCGCTCCGCCCCCGCACGCCCGCTCGATCAAGGAGGATCGTCATGTCTGTAGCCCTGCGCCGAAAGTGGCTCGCCACCGCCGGCACCGTCGCCGCACTCGCCCTGGTGGTCGGCTGTACGTCCAACACCCCGGAGGCCGAGGAGACCGACGAGGCCCCTCCCGCCGCCGCTCCCGCGTCCGGCAACGACGAGCCCGGCGACGAGGTCGTCATCGGGTTCTCGGCCCCCGCCGCCGACCACGGCTGGATGGGCTCGATCACCAAGTCCGCCGTCGCCGAGGCCGCCAAGTTCTCCGACGTCGAGCTGGTGCAGGCCGAGGCCACCAACGACGTGAACCTGCAGATCAGCCAGGTCGAGCAGTTCATCAACGACGGCGTCGACGCCATCGTGCTCCTGCCGTTCGACGGCGCGGCGCTCACCGAGGTCGCGATCAAGGCCATGCAGGCCGGCATCGTCGTCGTCAACGTCGACCGCGAGTTCGAGGACCCCGACGCCGCACGGCTCACGGTCCTGGGCGACAACTACGGCATGGGCGTCAGCGCCGGCGCCTACATCTGCGGCGAGCTGGGTGGGAACGCCGATGCCAAGGTCGCCGAGATCGCCGGCATCGACTCCCTGCCCCTGACTCAGGACCGCAGCCAGGGCTTCGAGGACGCGCTCGCGGCCTGCGGCCTGTCGGTCAGCAACCGCGTCGCGGCGGACTTCACGGTCCAGGGCGGCGAGTCCGCGGCGGCCAACCTGCTGCAGGCGGCCCCCGAGCTCGACGCGATCTGGAACCACGACGACGACCAGGGCGTCGGCGTCCTGGCGGCCATCGAGAACGCCGGTCGCGACGAGTTCATCATGGTCGGCGGCGCCGGCTCCAAGAACGTCATGGACGCCATCAAGGCCGACGACTCGGTGCTCAAGGCCACGGTCATCTACCCGTCCACGCAGGCCGCGGACGGCATCCGGCTGGCCCGCCTGCTGGTGCAGCAGAAGTCGATGAGCGACCTGGTCGAGGTCGAGGTGCCGCGCACCATCCAGCTGTTCGCACCCGTGGTGACCAAGGAGAACGTCGACCAGTACCTGCCGACGGCCTTCGAGTCCTGAGCCAGCCTGACCGAGCCGGGCGGGTCCCCCGACCAGGGGGACCCGCCCGGGGCACGAGGAGGAGCCGTGACACACGCAGTCCCACGCCTGGGCATCGGCATGGTCGGGTACGCCTTCATGGGCGTGGCGCACTCGCAGGCCTGGCGCAACGCGCCCCGGTTCTTCGACCTGCCGCTGCACCCGGACATGGCGGCGGTCGCAGGACGCGACGAGGCCGCGGTGACCGCCGCGGCGGCGACGCTCGGCTGGTCCAGCGCCGAGACCGACTGGAGGACGCTGGTCTCCCGCGACGACATCGACCTGGTCGACATCTGCACGCCGGGCGACACGCACGCCGAGATCGCCATCGCCGCGCTCGAGGCCGGCAAGCACGTGCTGTGCGAGAAGCCGCTGGCCAACTCGGTCGAGGAGGCCGAGGCGATGGTCCGCGCCGCCGAGCGCGCGCCGGGGCTCGCCATGGTCGGCTTCACCTACCGCCGCGTCCCCGCCATCCAGCTCGCCCGCACGCTCGTCGCGGACGGCAGGATCGGCACGGTCCGGCACGTGCGCGCGCAGTACCTGCAGGACTGGATCGCGGACGCCCAGGCACCGCTGTCGTGGCGGCTGGACAAGCAGAAGGCCGGGTCGGGCGCGCTGGGGGACATCGGGGCGCACATCGTCGACCTGGCCCAGTTCGTCACGGGCGAGTCGGTGACGGGCGTGTCCGCGGTGCTCGAGACCTTCGTGCACGAGCGGCCGGTGGCCGCGGCGCACTCCGGGCTGCACGGCACGGCGGGAACCGAGACCGGTCCGGTGACGGTGGACGACGCCGCGATCTTCCTCGGCCGGATGTCCGGCGGCGGACTGGCGACGTTCGAGGCCACCCGGTTCGCGTGGGGCCGCAAGAACGCGATCCGGCTGGAGATCAACGGGTCGGCGGGCTCGCTCGCGTTCGACTTCGAGGACATGAACGTCCTGCACTTCTTCGACGCGTCGCAGCCGGCGGCCGAGGCGGGCTTCCGCCGGATCGTCGTGACCGAGCCCGAGCACGCCTACGTGGCAGCCTGGTGGCCGGCAGGTCACGGCCTCGGGTACGAGCACGCGTTCACGCACCAGGCGGTGGACCTGGTCACCGCGATCGCGTCGCGTCGGCAGCCGGAGCCGAGCTTCGCCGACGGGCTCGTGGTGCAGCGGGTGCTCGACGCGGTCGAACGCTCGGCTGCCGACGACAGCAGGTGGACCTCTGTGACCAAGGAGAGCTGACCATGGCACGACCGATCACCCTGTTCACCGGCCAGTGGGCGGACCTGCCGTTCGAGGAGGTCGCGCGGCTGGCGTCCGGCTGGGGCTACGACGGCCTCGAGATCGCCTGCTGGGGCGACCACCTGGACCCCTGGCGCTGGGACGACGAGGAGTACGTGGCGGGCAGGCTCGCGCTGCTGGAGCGGTACGGCCTGAAGGTCTACGCGATCTCCAACCACCTCAAGGGCCAGGCCGTCTGCGACGACCCCATCGACCAGCGGCACCGCGACATCCTGCCCGACGTCGTCTGGGGGGACGGCGACCCGGAGGGGGTCCGGCAGCGCGCCGCCGAGGAGATGAAGCACACCGCCCGGATCGCCGCGAAGCTGGGCGTGAAGACCGTCGTCGGGTTCACCGGCTCGAGCATCTGGAAGTACGTCGCGATGTTCCCGCCGGTCTCCCAGGAGGCCGTCGACGCCGGCTACCAGGACTTCGCCGACCGATGGAACCCCATCCTCGACGTGTTCGACGAGGTCGGGGTGCGGTTCGCGCACGAGGTGCACCCCAGCGAGATCGCGTACGACTACTGGACGACCGTGCGGACCCTGGAGGCGATCGGCCACCGCGAGGCGTTCGGCCTCAACTGGGACCCGAGCCACTTCATCTGGCAGCAGCTGGACCCGGTGGACTTCATCCTCGAGTTCCGTGACCGGATCTACCACGTCGACTGCAAGGACGTGAAGCTCCGGCTGGGCAACGGCCGCAACGGCCGGCTGGGCTCGCACCTGGCGTGGGCGGACCTGCGCCGCGGGTGGGACTTCGTGTCCACCGGCCGCGGGGACGTGCCGTGGGAGGCGTCGTTCCGGGCGCTCAACTCCATCGGGTACGACGGGCCGATCTCGGTGGAGTGGGAGGACGCAGGGATGGACCGGCTGCTCGGCGCGCCGGAGGCGCTGGAGTTCGTGAAGCGCAACGCGTTCGACCCGCCCACGGCCTCGTTCGACGCGGCGTTCAGCACCCGGTAGGGCTCAGCCCCGGTCGTGGAGCGTGAGGTGGTACCCGTCCGGGTCCGCGAACGTGAACGTGCGACCGAACGGGCCGTCGACGGGGGCGGTGACGATCGGCACACCGTCGGCGGCGAGCGCGTCGTGGATCTCCTGCGCGTCGGGCGCGTGCAGCCACACGGCCGCACCGAGCCCGGGCTGCGCGACCGCGTCGAGGTCCACCCCGGGTGCGACCTCGCGCACGGCGAACGCGATCGGGCGGGTGTCGAACACGACGGCGTGCGGGGGGCTCGACGCGGCACGGGCCAGGCCGAGGAACCGCTCGTAGAACACGGCGGAGCGCTCGAGGTCACGCACCTGCAGGGAGACGAAGTCGGGGCCGGTGACGGGCATGAGGGGGCTCCTTGGCTCGGGCTTGGTGTCAATTAACTGACACCTGCTACGCTATGTCAGACTACTGACATGAGTCAAGGCGTGGAGCTCGAGACCTCGATCGGCTACCTGCTCAAGGAGGCGTCGAGCGTCCTGCACGTGGCGATGGACGCCGTGCTGCGTCCGCTGGACCTGACGATCACGCAGTACTCGTGCCTCGAGCTGCTGGCGCAGCGGCCCGGGCTGTCGAGCAGCGACCTCGCCCGCGGCGCGTTCGTGTCCCGGCAGTCGATGCACGTCCTCCTGCAGCAGCTGGCGAGGGAGGGGCTGGTGTCGCGTGCCGAGCAGGCGCCGGTGGGCCGGGTCCTGCCGACGCAGATCACGGCGCTGGGGCGCGAGCGGCTGGCGGGCGCGAGCACCGCGGTCGCGGCGGTGGAGTCCCGGATGGTCGATGCACTGCCCGCGGGGGACCGCGCCGAGCTGCGCCGGCTGCTGCGGGAGTGCGTCGCCGCGCTCGCCGACGGGTGACCGTCAGGACACGGGCGCGCGCCCGACGGATACTGGATCGATGATCTCCGTCGTGCGCGCCCAGCAGCTCCACGAGGCCGGGCTGCGCTGGCACCCGTCCCCCGGGGACCGGTTCGCGGTCCGGACGCTCGAGGACCAGGTCTTCACCATCTCGGACATGGTGGTCGAGCCGCACGACTACCCGACCGGCACGGTCCTGGGGTTCAACGGGACGACCGAGTGGGCGCTCGACTCGGTCGCGCAGGAGGACGCCGTCTGGCTGCCCCGCGAGGACCAGCTGCGCGAGCTCCTGGGCGGCACGTTCCGGAGCCTCGCGCGGTCCACCGACGGGCAGTACGGGGTGCTCATCGAGCACGCCGGCCGGCCGGAGCGGCTGTTCACGGCCGACACCGCCGCCGACGCCTACGCGCAGGCCCTGCTCGCCCTCGTGGCCGCGGCGGTCGACCGGGTCTAGGCCGTACCACCAGGCGGGCCGCCGGGCGCTGGCCGTGGAGGTTTTGCCATGATGCCGCCCATGCCCAGACCACAGCGCGCCCGCGTCGCCCTCGCGATCACCACCGTCGCGGCCCTCGCGTTCCTGACCGCGTGCACGGCCGACGAGCCCGGTCCGGGGCCGTCCCAGCCCTCCGCCACGACGTCCGCGGAAGCCGAGCCGTCCGCCGAGCCGACCCCGTCGGCGACACCCGACGCCACCCGCACGGCGACGGTGACGCTGCCCGGTGACCGCGGGACCGTCGACGTCGCGGTCCGCTCGCTGGTCCTCGACGAGAACGGCACGACCATGACGCTGCGCGTCGACTTCACGCCGCACCTGGCGGATCCCGAGGGCGCGATGACCCTGTCGGCGATCAACAACTACTTCTTCATCTTCCCGGAGCTGCTGGACCGCGAGCACCTGAAGCGCTACTCGGTGATCGAGGGCGAGGGCACGCAGGACTGGCTGACCAACAAGGACGCCCGCACGGAGAACGACGAGACGCTCTCCTCCTGGTTCGTCTACGCGGCGCCGGAGGACGACGTCGACGCGTTCACGCTCACGATGGACGGCTGGGCGCTCGAGGTCCCGGACGTCGAGGTGACCTCGTGAGCCTGGCGCCGGTGGTCCTCGCGCTCGGTCTGCTGCTGCCGGCCGCCTACGTCGACCGCGACGACGTCGCCGAGCCGTCCGCCGAACGGATCGAGCAGTCGGTCGACACGTACTCCGTCGAGGGGAGCGTCGAGAGCGTCGCCCCGCCGGAGACCTCGTCCGAGGGCTCGACCCTCACCATCGGCTCCGACGTGCTGTTCGCGTACGCCAGCGCGGTCGTCGACGACACCGCCCAGGCCGCCCTCGCGGAGCAGCTGGACCAGATCCCCGCCGGGGCGCAGGTGACGGTCGAGGGGCACACGGACTCGCGGGGCGGCGACGACGTCAACGTGCCGCTCTCGGCCGCGCGCGCGGAGGCGGTGGCCGCCGTGCTGCGTGCCGCGCGCGCCGACCTGGTGCTCACGGTGCAGGGCAAGGGGTCGAGCGAGCCGGTGGTGTCCGAGACGGACGAGCAGGCGATGGCGAAGAACCGCCGCGTCGAGCTCAGCTGGGCGAGCTAGGGCCGTTGCGCTGCGGGTCCTGGATCGGGACGAAGGTGCCCGGCTCGCCGGACACCACCCACCCGGGGGTGTCGTCGCGCACGGCGGGCCGCGGCGGGATGCGGATCGGCTGGGTGTCCCCGGGCCGGTGCTCGTGGACCGGCGGCCACGCGGGGCGCCCCTCGGACGCGGTGGGGACGGGGGCCGGGACGCGCACCGGCACGGACGGCGGCAGTCCGTCCCACGGCTGCGTGGGCGTGAAGATGATCGCGCACAGCTCGCGGTAGGTGGTGTCGGGGTCGGCCACCCACGCGATGCGACGCAGCGCCTGGTCCTGGCCGGCGGACTCGAGCAGGAACTCGCCGTAGCCGAGGATGCGGCCGACGATGGACCGCGAGTACCGCATGTCCGTGACCTTGACCAGCGGCATCATCGACACCTTGTGCGTGACCAGCCCGTAGAGCAGGAGCATGCGCTTGTCGGTGGCGACGAACCACTCGTTGCGCCAGTCCAGCACCCGCCAGACCAGCCGCCCGACCAGGACGAACCACAGCCACCAGAGCCACTGCGAGCCGTCGCCGGCCACCGCGGCGGCGACGTCGACCAGCCAGGCCACCGCCACGAAGCCGACGAACGTCGTGAGGCCGGGCTCGAGGAGCTTGCCCCAGTGGGACCTGCGCGTCAGGACGACGCGCTCCCCGGGCAGCACGTACTTGCGCAGCGTCCGGTGGCCCGCGAGGGTCTGCTCGACCGTGCCCATCTCAGCTCGTCTCAGCTCACGTCACTCGGTCAGGCTGGAGAAGAACTGACCGAAGCTGGTGAAGGCGCCGACGATGATGTCCCACAGGGCGCGCACCATGTCGGCGGCACGGTCGGGGCTCGTGACGATCGCGTACACGAGGAAGATCGCGACGATCCAGAAGAGCGCGGTCTTGAGCTTCGGCGGCATGGCGGTCCTCGCAGGGGCGCGTCGGGTGGTGCACGGTCGGGAGCGGGGCGGCGGATCGTGACCCGAGGGGCAGGGCCGGCCAGCACCACCAGTCCCGGCAAAGCGTACTTACCGGACCGTGCCCGACGCGGGAGCACACACCGGTGGACCGTCGTCCAGGTCGTCAGCCGTTCTGCTCGTACGCGGCCCGCAGGAGCGGGAGCAGGCCCTCCACCTGGGACACGTCCGTGACGCCGACCTTGTGCGTGGCGGAGCCGGGCGCCCGGGCGGGGACGAGCCGGGCGTCGGCCGGGGGCTCGACGAACCGCAGCCCGACGTCCACCCGCGTGGCCGTCGCCGCCGCCACCGCGGCGAACTGGCGGGCACGCACGAAGGGCACGTACGTGGACCTGCCCTCGCGGTGCACGTCGTCGCCCAGGCCGAGGAGCGCCCGCTCGACGGCGTCGTACACGGGACGCAGCCCGGCGGTGCGGCCGGTGTACTGCAGCTCGACGTAGCCGTCGACGTCCGGCCGCTCCCACCCCGCGCGCTCCGCCACCTCGAACGCGATGGTCCACCGCGTGTTCAGCGGGACGCCGTGCACGTCCTTGAGCCACCGTCGCACCGCGTTCTGGTCGAGGGGGTCGACGCCGCTGGTGTCGTGCACCAGCGTCGCCCACTCGTCGAGCGAGCGGCCGGTCCGCCCGGCCATGCTCGCGCTGACCTCCGCCCGCATGTCGTCGGGACTGGTCGCCATGCAGCCCAGCGTAGGCAGCCATCCCCCAACGTCTAGACTCCGAGCCATGTCCACCCTCTCTCGCGACGAGGTCGCGCGCGTGGCGGGCCTGGCACGGATCGACCTCACACCGGCGGAGCTCGACCGCCTCGCGGGCGAGCTCGACGTCATCGTCGAGTCGGTCGCCCGCGTGAGCGAGATCGCCACGCCCGACGTGCCGGCCACCAGCCACCCCCTGCCGCTGACCAACGTGTTCCGCCCCGACGTGCCCGTGGAGCCGCTCGACCGCGCCCTCGTGCTCGCCGCCGCCCCGGACCACATCGACGGCAAGTTCGCCGTCCCGCAGATCCTGGGGGAGGACGCATGACCTCCGACCTCGTCCGCCTCTCTGCTTCGGTGCTCGCCGAGAAGCTCGCGGCGAAGGAGGTGTCCAGCGTCGAGGCGACGCAGGCGCACCTCGACCGGATCGCCGACGTGGACGGCGCGATCCACGCGTTCCTCCAGGTCAGCGGCGATGCTGCGCTCGCCACGGCCGCCGACGTCGACGCGCGCCGCGCCGCGGGGGAGTCGCTGCACGCACTCGCCGGTGTGCCGATCGCCGTCAAGGACGTCGTCGTCACCAAGGGCCTGGAGACGACAGCGGGGTCGAAGATCCTGCAGGGGTGGATCCCTCCCTACGACGCGACCCTGGTCGAGAAGATCAAGGCCGCGGGCCTGCCGATCCTGGGCAAGACCAACATGGACGAGTTCGCGATGGGCTCCTCCACGGAGCACTCCGCGTACGGCAACACCCACAACCCGTGGGACCTCGACCGGATCCCCGGCGGCTCCGGTGGCGGGTCCGCCGCGGCGGTCGCCGCGTACGAGGCGCCGCTGGCCATCGGCACGGACACCGGCGGCTCGATCCGCCAGCCCGCGGCCGTCACCGGCACGGTCGGCGTGAAGCCCACCTACGGCGGGGTGTCCCGGTACGGGCTCATCGCGCTCGCGTCGTCGCTGGACCAGGCCGGTCCCGTCACGCGCACGGTCCTCGACTCGGCGCTGCTGCACGAGCTCATCGGCGGTCACGACCCGCGCGACTCCACGTCGATCGACGAGCCGCTGCCTCCGCTCGTCGCCGCCGCCCGCCAGGGCGCGAACGGCGACCTGTCCGGCGTGCGCGTCGGCGTCATCCGCGAGCTGCAGGGCGAGGGCTACCAGGCCGGGGTGCTCGCGCGCTTCGGGGAGTCGCTGGAGCTGCTGCGCAGCGCGGGGGCCGAGATCGTCGAGGTCTCCTGCCCGCACTTCACCTACGCGCTCGCGGCCTACTACCTGATCCTGCCGGCGGAGGCGTCCAGCAACCTGGCCAAGTTCGACGGCATGCGGTTCGGGCTGCGCGTCGTGCCCGAGGACAACCCGACGGCGGAGCGCGTCATGTCCGCCACCCGCGGCCAGGGCTTCGGCGACGAGGTCAAGCGCCGGATCATCCTGGGCACCTACGCCCTGTCGGCGGGCTACTACGACGCCTACTACGGCTCGGCGCAGAAGGTCCGCACGCTCATCCAGCGCGACTTCACCGCGGCGTTCGAGGCCGCGGACGTGCTGGTCTCCCCGACCGCGCCGACCACGGCCTTCAAGCTGGGCGAGAAGCTGGACGACCCGCTGGCCATGTACCTCAACGACGTCGCGACCATCCCGGCGAACCTCGCCGGCGTGCCCGGGCTGTCGCTGCCGAGCGGGCTCTCCGACGACGGCCTGCCGGTCGGGTTCCAGGTCCTGGCTCCCGCCAAGGCCGACGACCGGCTGTACCGGGTGGGTGCGGCGCTGGAGATGATGCTGGAGCAGTCGTGGGAGGGTCCGCTGCTGTTGCGCGCGCCTGAGCTGGAGGTGGCTCGATGAGCACGGTGGTGGACTACGACGACGCGGTGGCCCGGTACGACACGGTCATCGGCATCGAGGTGCACGTCGAGCTGGGCACGAGGACCAAGATGTTCGACGGCGCTCCCGCCGGGTTCGGTGAGGAGCCGAACACGTCGATCACGCCCGTCTCGCTCGGGCTGCCCGGGTCGCTCCCCGTGGTCAACGGGGTGGCCGTCGAGTACGCGATCCGCATCGGGCTGGCGCTGAACTGCTCGATCGCCGAGACGTGCCGGTTCGCCCGGAAGAACTACTTCTACCCGGACGTGCCCAAGAACTTCCAGACGTCGCAGTACGACGAGCCGATCGCCTACGAGGGCTGGGTCGACGTCGAGCTGGACGACGGGAGCATCTTCCGCGTCGAGATCGAGCGCGCGCACATGGAGGAGGACGCCGGCAAGAACACCCACATCGGCGGCTCCGACGGGCGGATCCACGGCGCGGAGTACTCGCTGGTCGACTACAACCGCGCGGGCATCCCCCTGGTCGAGATCGTCACCAAGCCGATCACCGGTGCGGGCGCCCGGGCGCCCGAGGTGGCCCGCGCGTACGTGCAGACCCTGCGGGACCTGTTCCGCGCGCTGGAGGTCTCCGAGGCGCGGATGGAGCGGGGAAACGTGCGCGCGGACGTCAACGTGTCGCTGCGCCCCACGCCCGGCTCCCCGCTGGGCACCCGGACCGAGACCAAGAACGTCAACTCGTTCCGGTCGGTCGAGCGGGCCGTGCGGTACGAGGTCAGCCGGCAGGCGGGCGTGCTCGACGACGGCGTCGCGATCATCCAGGAGACGCGCCACTGGCACGAGGACACCGGCACCACCGCGTCCGGCCGCGTGAAGTCGGACGCGGAGGACTACCGGTACTTCCCGGAGCCCGACCTGGTGCCGATCGCCCCCGACCGCGCGTGGGTCGAGGAGATCCGCGCCGGTCTGCCGGAGCTTCCCGCGGCCCGTCGCCGCAGGCTGCAGGGGGAGTGGGCGTACGCCGACGCCGAGATGCGCGACGTGGTCAACGCCGGTGCGGTCGAGCTCATCGAGACCACGATCGCCGCCGGTACCAGCCCGGCCGCCGCGCGCAAGTGGTGGATGGGTGAGCTGGCCCGCACGGCCAAGCAGCAGGAGGTCGAGCTGGCGGACCTGCCGGTGACCCCGACGCAGGTGGGGCTGCTGCAGAAGCTGGTCGACGACGGCCGGATCAACGACAAGCTGGCCCGCCAGGTGCTCGAGGGCGTGCTGGCGGGCGAGGGCGACCCGGAGACGGTGCTCGTCGCGCGCGGTCTGGAGGTCGTGTCCGACGACGGCCCCCTGCTCGAGGCCATCGACGCCGCGCTCGCGGCGCAGCCGGACATCGCGGAGAAGATCCGGTCCGGGAACCTCGGACCGGTCGGCGCCATCATCGGTGCGGTCATGAAGGCCACCCGCGGGCAGGCCGACGCCGGCCGCGTGCGTGAGCTGTTGCTGGAGCGGATCGGCTCGTAGCACCCCCCGCGCCCCGCTGGACGGCGGGGCGCGGGCCGGTGCCGGTCATCCGCCGGTAACGTCCCTGCCATACCCGGGCCGTAGCGTTCGCCACTGGTCGAGGAGCGACGAGGAGGCACCGATGGAGAAGCCCACACTCCAGGGCGAGATGATCGTGCTCCGACCCATCCGGGCGAGCGACGCGGACGCGGTGTGGGAGTCGGTGAGCGACCCGGACGGGCGGCGGCTCACGGGTACCACGCAGGTGTTCACCCGGGCGGAGATCGACGCCTGGTGCGACGCGGTCGGCTCCGCCGAGGGCCGGATCGACCTCGCGGTCACCGTCAACGGCGCCGACGAGTACCTCGGCGAGATCGTCCTCAACGACATCGACGAGGTCGTGCTCTCCGCGAACCTGCGGTTGGCGATGCGGCCCGGCTACCGCGGCCGGGGGTACGGCACCGAGGCGATCCAGCTCATGCTCGGCCTCGCGTTCGACGGCCTCGGGCTGCACCGGGTGGAGCTGGACGTGCTGAGCATCAACGCGCGCGCCAAGTCCCTGTACGAGAACCTCGGGTTCCGCATCGAGGGCCGCAAGCGCGACGCGTACCGCGACGGCGAGGGCTGGTGCGACGGCATCCTCATGGGGCTGCTCGAGGACGAGTTCCGGGCGAGCCAGATCCCGACATAGCAGTCAGTCCCGGCCGCGGTGGAAGTCGTCGAGCGCGACCTTGCGCTCGGTCGCGTGGTCCACGATCGGGTCGGGGTAGTCCTCGGGCGCCTCGAGCCCCAGCCTCCACGGCTGGTGCACGGCGCGCCCGGGGACCCCGCGCAGCTCCGGCACCCACTGGCGCACGTACGAGCCGTCGGGGTCGAACCGCTCGCCCTGCGTCACGGGGTTGAACACCCGGAAGTACGGGGCGGCATCGCGGCCGGTGCCGGCCACCCACTGCCAGTTCAGCTGGTTCTGCGGCACGTCGCCGTCCACCAGCCAGTCCATGAAGTGCTGCGCCCCCCGCTGCCAGCGCACGTGCAGGTCCTTGACCAGGAACGACGCCACGACCATCCGGACCCGGTTGTGCATCCAGCCGAGCGCCCGCAGCTGACGCATCCCGGCGTCGACGAACGGGTAGCCCGTCCGCCCGGCGGCCCAGGCCTCGAACGCGGCGTCCCCCGGATCCCAGGAGTCCTCCGGCACCACGGTGCGCAGGGACTGCCGGGCGGCGCCGGGGTGGTGCCAGAGCACGTCCGCGTGGAACTCGCGCCACGCCAGCTCGGACCGGAAGGTTCCCGTGTCGAACTGCGCGCGTGACAGGTCCGCGAGCAGCGTGCGCGGGTGCAGCTCGCCGTACTTGAGCGGGATGGAGAGCATCGAGGTGCCGTCGAGGTCCGGCCGGTTGCGCAGGGTGGGGTACTCGGCGAGCCCGTCGGCCAGGAACTGCGACCAGTGCGCGTGGGCCTCCTGCTCACCGGCGGGCGGGAGGCGGACGTCCGTCTCGGGCCCCGCGGGCACACCGTCGGAGGGGACGTCGGCCCACCGAGCCTGTCGCGGCCGACCCGCGGGGGCCGACCAGCCGTGGTCCAGCCAGGCGCCGCGGAACGGGGTGAACACCTGGAACGGTGTCCCGGCCTGCGTGGTCAGGCGGCCGGGGGCCACCGCGTACGGGGAGCCGGTCCGAACCAGCGGCACGCCGAGCGCCTGCTCGACCGCCTCGTCGCGCCGCCGGCCGAACGGCTCGGTGGCCGCGGTGACGTGGACCGCAGGGGCCGCCACCTCGCGTGCGACGGCGGGGACCACCTCGGCCGGAGGGCCGTGCCGGACCACCAGGCGCCCGTCCAGCGACTCGTCCAGGGCCTGCAGGCTGTGGGTGAGGTAGGCCAGGCGGGGGGCTCCGGCGGATCGCCAGAGGGCGGGGTCGACCACGAACAACGGGACGACGTCGTCGCCGGTCTCGTCCGCCTGGGCGACGGAGGCCAGCAGCGCGGGGTTGTCCGTGAGCCGCAGGTCGCGGCGGAACCAGTGGATGGTCGGCACCCGGCGACGCTATCCGGGGACCGGCCGGACCGCCCGCTCGGTGTGGTGCCGGGCGTCCCGCCGGGACACGATGGGCGGATGAGCGGCGCATCCGACGCGCCGGTGGGTGGCCCCGAGGGCACCGCGCCGAGCGCCCGCAAGAGTGACACCCTGCCGAGCGACCGCGCCTTCTTCGGCCATCCGCTCGGGCTCTTCACGCTCTTCGGGACCGAGCTGTGGGAGCGGTTCAGCTACTACGGGATGCGCGCGATCCTCCTGTACTACCTGACCGACGCGGTGGCCGACGGTGGTCTGGGGATCGAGCAGACGTCGGGCGAGGCGCTCGTCGCCATCTACGGCGCGTCCGTCTACCTGCTCTCGGTGCTGGGCGGCTGGCTGGCCGACCGGCTGATCGGCGCACGCCGGTCGGTGCTCTACGGCGGCATCGTCATCGCCGCCGGCCACGTGGCCCTCACCGTGCCGAGCGCTCTGTTCTCCTACCTCGGCATCGTGCTCGTCGCGTTCGGCACCGGGCTGCTCAAGCCCAACGTGTCGAGCATGGTGGGCGAGCTCTACGACCGTGACGACCCCCGTCGCGACTCGGGCTTCTCGATCTTCTACATGGGCATCAACATCGGCTCGCTCAGCGCCCCGTTCCTGGTGGGTGCCGCGCGGGCGGTCGGCGGGTACCACGCGGGCTTCGCGGTCGCCGCGGTCGGCATGGCCCTCGCGCTGGTGTCGTTCGTGCTGGGCCGCAGGTACCTCGGCGGGGCCGGTGACGTCCCGCCCAACCCGATGACGGTGCAGGACCGGCCGGGCGTGGTCCGGCTGCTCCTCGCTGTGCTCGCGGGCATCGCGGTGGCGGTGCTCGTCGCCCGGCTGGTGCAAGGCGGCTTCGGCATGCCGACGTTCATCGACGCGATCTCCTACCTCGCGTTCGCCGCGCCCGTGGCCACGTTCGTCGTGATGTTCCGCTCGCCCAAGGTGACGGACCGCGAGCGGACCCGCCTGCGCGCCTACATCCCGCTGTTCGTCGCCGCGATGATCTTCTGGATGATCTTCGAGCAGGCCGCGAGCACCCTGGCGTCCTACGCGCAGAACAACACGGACCTGCGGATGTTCGGGCTGACCCTCTCGCCCGAGCTGTTCCAGTCGATCAACCCGGCCTCGATCATCCTGCTGGCCCCGCTGTTCGCCTGGTTGTGGATCCGGCTGGACGACCGCCCGCCGACCGCCGTGAAGTTCGCGCTCGGCCTGACGTTCGCCGCCCTGAGCTTCATCTTCCTGGCCGGTGCGTCGTGGCTCGCGGACGGGGCGAAGACCGCCGCGTGGGTGCTCGTGGTCGTCTACGTGATCCAGACGGTCGGGGAGCTGTGCCTCTCGCCGGTCGGGCTCGCGGCGACCACGCTGCTGGCCCCGAAGGCGTTCCGCGGGCAGGCGATGGCCCTGTGGTTCCTCGCGCCGTCGGCGGGCAACGCGATCGCCGCCCAGGTCATCCAGTCCACACCGGACGCCAGCCCCGCCGCGTACTTCGGCACCATCGGCGTGATCGCGCTGGCGTTCGCGGGCGGGATGTTCGCGCTGGCGCCGTGGGTCACCCGGCACATCCGGGCGGGAGCGGACTCGCAGTCCGAGGCGGCGCTGCAGCACTGACCGTGCGGTGGGAGGGTGGCGGCATGGCTGACACCACCCTGCTGCGCCACTCCGACGTCACCGCCGCCGTGAACGCCCGCCACTGGCGCGTGCTCCTGCAGTCGCTGCGCGCGACGTTCACCACCCCGGACTTCAGCACGGCGGCCGCGTTCGTCTCCTGGATCGCCGAGGCCGCCGACGCGGCGGACCACCACCCGGACGTCGTGCTGCGCTGGGGCCAGGTCACCGTCACCACCACCAGCCACGACGCCGGGGGGCTCACCCAGCGCGACGTCGATCTGGCGGCGACGGTGAGCGCCCTGGCCGACGAGCTGGGCGCCACCGGTGACACGCCGCGCAGCGGGATGCTCGAGATCGCCGTCGACGCGCTCGACATCCCCGCGGTCCGGCCGTTCTGGGCCGCGGTGATGGGCTACGACGTGCGCAACGACGACGACCTGGTGGACCCCGCCGGGATCGGTCCGTCGGTCTGGTTCCAGCAGATGGACGCGCCCCGGCCGCAGCGCAACCGGATCCACTTCGACGTCATCGTCGGGCACGACCAGGCGGAGGCCCGCGTGGCGGCGACGATCGCAGCCGGCGGTCACCTGGTCAGCGACGAGCGTGCACCGGCGTTCTGGGTGCTGGCCGACCCGGAGGGCAACGAGGTGTGCGTCTGCACGTGGCAGGCGCGGGGGAACAGCTGAGCGCTCAGCGGCGCGGCGGAGCGCAGCTGGCGCGGACCACCAGCTCGGTCGGCAGGCGCAGGTGGTTGGGCCGGTCCTTGCCGTCGATGAGGTCCACCAGCAGCCGGAGCGCCTCGGCACCCATCTCCTGCAGCGGCTGGTTGATCGTGGTCAGCGGGGGAGAGGCGAGCGCGGACTCGGGCACGTTGTCGAAGCCGATGACCGACAGGTCCGCCGGCACGGACCGGCCCAGCTCGACGGCGACCGCCATGACCTGGATGGCCGACAGGTCGTTCGCGGCGAACACGGCGGTGGGCGGGTCGGCGCGGTCGAGGAGCGTGCGGGCGGGACCGTCCGCGGTCTCCCGCCGGTACCCGCCGACCGCGACGAGGGACTCGTCGACCGGGATCCCGGCCGTCTGCATGGCCTTGCGGAACCCGTCCTCGCGCAGCCGCGCGGACTCGAGGTCCAGGCGGCCGCCGAGGAAGCCGATGCGCCGGTGGCCCAGCCCGATGAGGTGCTCGGTGGCCAGCACCGCGCCGGCGTAGTTGTCGGAGTCGACCGTCGGCAGGCCGGTCGGGCCGGTGTGCGGGTCGACCGCGACGACGTGCACGCCCGTGTTGGCCTCGACGACCGTCGGCGTGACGATGATGGCGCCGTCGATGAGCGTGCCGGACAGGCGCGAGAGGTACCGGCGCTCCCAGCCGACGGAGCCGCCGCCGCCGCCGGAGTAGGCGAGGAGCTCGTACCCGGTGGCACCGACCGCGGAGGAAGCGCCCTTGAGCAGCTCCGTGCTGAACGGCTCGAACTCCGCCACCAGGATGCCGAGGACGTTGGTCCGGTGACTGCGCAGCGACCGCGCGCCGAGGCTGGCCTCGTAGCCGAGCTGGTCGATGACCTCCTGGACGCGGGTCAGCGTGCTGCGTGCCACCCCGTACCGGCCGTTGACGACCTTCGACACCGTGGCGACCGAGACGCCCGCCGTGCGAGCGACGTCTTCCATCTTCACGCGCGGTGTCGAGTCCACGTGGTGGAGCATAGAGCATGGTTTCGATACCGTTATCGACTCGAGATGTTCGTTTCGATAACGTTATCGACAACGATTGACATCGCACAGTCTCGGGTGCCAACCTTGGCGCCGTCCCGCCCTGTCAGTGACGACGAGGAGATTCAACGATGATGAGGACAGCAGTCCTTCGCACCTTTGCCCTGGGTGCTGGTGTCGCCCTGCTGGCGTCCGCCTGCAGCTCCGGCGGCGCAGGAGACGACACGACCGACGGCGCCTCCGGCGACGCGACGACCATCACCTGGTGGCACAACTCGAACACCGGTGACGGCAAGGTCTACTACGACAAGGTCGCGTCCGACTTCGAGGCCGCCAACCCCGGCGTGACCGTCGAGGTCAGCGCCATGCAGCACGAGGACATGCTCACCAAGCTGGACGCCGCGTTCCAGAGCGGCGACGCGCCGGACATCTACATGGAGCGTGGTGGCGGCGAGCTGGCCGACCACGTCGAGGCGGGTCTGACCAAGGACATCTCCGAGGCGGCCGCGGACACCATCGAGAAGATCGGCGGCTCCGTCGCCGGCTGGCAGGTGGACGACAAGACGTACGCGCTGCCGTTCTCCGTCGGCGTCGTCGGCTTCTGGTACAACAAGGCCCTCTTCGAGCAGGCCGGCATCACCGAGCCGCCCGCCACCTGGGACGACTTCGACGCCGCCGTCGAGAAGCTCAAGGCCGCGGGCATCGAGCCCGTCTCCGTGGGTGCCGGTGACAAGTGGCCGGCCGCGCACTACTGGTACTACTTCGCGCTGCGCGAGTGCTCGCAGGACGTCCTGACGGACGCCGTGCAGTCGCTCGACTTCTCCGACCCGTGCTTCGTCAAGGCGGGCGAGGACCTCGAGGCGCTCATCGCGACCGAGCCGTTCAACGCGGGCTTCCTGTCCACGCCGGCACAGACGGGCGCGACCAGCGCCTCGGGCCTGCTGGCCACGGGCAAGGTCGCCATCGAGATGCAGGGCCACTGGGAGCCCGGCGTCATGCAGGGCCTCACGGAGGACGGCAACGGCCTCGGCGAGAACACCGGCTGGTTCCCGTTCCCGGCCGTCGACGGCGGCGAGGGTGACCCTGAGGCCACGCTCGGTGGCGGTGACGCCTGGGCCGTCTCGCAGGAGGCGCCCGACGCAGCGGTCGACTTCGCGGTCTACCTGCTCTCCGACGAGGTCCAGAAGGGCTTCGCCGAGCTGGACATGGGTCTGCCGACCAACAACACGGCGTCGCAGTACGTGTCGGACCCGGCCCTGGCCGAGCTCCTCAAGGTCCGTGACGCAGCGCCGTACGTCCAGCTCTACTTCGACACGGCGTTCGGTGCCTCCGTCGGTGGCGCCATGAACGACGAGATCGCCCTGGCCTTCGCGGGCCAGGCCACCCCGCAGGACATCGTCGACGCCACCCAGGCGGCGGCTGACGCGGAGAAGTGACCGACGTGGCAGACGAAGCGACCGCCCGCGTGGGCGTCACCGCCTCGCCTGCGACGTCCAGCTCAGAGGTCTCGGTCGCCGGTCGCGCTTCGGCGCGGCCGGCGGCCCCGGCCCCGGGCGGACGCCGTGGGACGGGATCGGGTCTCCGCAAGCGCCTGGAGATCGCCTTCTTCGTGGCACCCGCCCTCCTGCTGTTCCTGTTCTTCGTGGTGGTGCCGATCGTCCGGGCCATCCAGCTCTCGGCGTACCGGTGGAAGGGCTACGGCCCCCTGGTCGACTTCGTGGGGCTGAAGAACTACGTCAGCGTCCTGCAGAACGACGTCTTCACCGGCGCGCTCCAGCACAACCTGATCATCGTGGTGGCCTCGATCGCCATCCAGCTCCCGCTCGGGCTCGGCATCGCGCTGCTGCTCAACCGCAAGATGTGGGGCCAGGGCATCCTGCGCACGATCATCTTCGTCCCGTACGTGCTGGCTGAGGTCATCGCCGGTGTCGTGTGGTTCCAGCTGCTGCAGCCGAGGTACGGCGTGATCGACGCGCTGTTCGACGCGGTCGGCATCCAGGGCCCTGCACAGGGGTTCCTCGGCACCCCCGAGTACGCGCTGTGGACGGTCATCGCGGTGCTGACCTGGAAGTACCTGGGCCTGGCGGTGATCCTGTTCCTCGCCGGCCTGCAGAGCGTGCCCGAGGAGCTCTACGAGGCCTCGCAGATCGACGGCGCCAGCTGGTGGCAGACGCAGCGCAAGATCACCATCCCGCTGCTCGGCCCCACCATCCGCACGTGGGCGTTCCTGTCGATGATCGGCTCGCTCCAGCTGTTCGACATGGTCTGGATCCTCACCGGCGGTGGCCCCGCCAACGCGACGACCACCATGGCCACGTTCCTCATCAACGAGGGCACCAAGCGGCAGAACTACGGGATCGCCTCGGCGGCCTCCGTGATCCTGTTCGTCGTCGCTCTCGTCCTGGCCCTGCTATACCAGCGCTTCATCCTGCGCCGGGACATCCAGGACCCCGCACTCTCGAAGAAGAAGGCGAAGGCATGAGCGCCGGAACCCTGACCGCGACGCCGCAGCCCACCCGGCCCACCCAGGGCGGGCGTCGCAAGAGCGGCAAGTACACCGGCGGCAACCCGCTCGTGTACGCGCTGGCCCTCGTCGTCGTCGCCCTGACCGTCGGCCCCGTGATGTACGGGGTGCTCGGCGGCTTCCGCACCAACGCGCAGCTGGCCGAGGCTCCGGCGGGCATGCCGGACCCCTGGGTGCTCTTCAACTACACGGGCGTCCTGACCAACGCGAGCTTCTGGAAGTACGCGCTCAACTCCACGGTGATCGCGCTGCTCACCACGGCCATCGTCGTCGTCTTCGGGATCATGGCCGCGTACCCGCTGGCTCGGTACAAGTTCAAGGGCCGCGAGCAGCTGTTCATGGTCTTCGTCCTCGGGCTGCTCTTCCCGGCGACGGTGGCGATCATCCCGCTGTTCATCCTCATCACCGACCTCAACATGGGGAACACGTGGTGGGGCGTCGCCCTGCCGCAGGCGGCGTTCGCGCTGCCCGTGACCGTGGTGATCCTGCGCCCGTTCCTGCAGGCGCTGCCCGACGAGCTGGAGGAGGCGGCCCTGCTCGACGGTGCGTCCCGCATCGGCTTCTTCTGGCGGATCCTGCTGCCCCTGTCCGGCCCGGGGATGGTCACGGTCGGCGTGCTCGCCTTCGTCGGCTCGTGGAACGCCTACCTGCTCCCGCTGCTGCTGCTGCAGAGCGACATGAAGACGCTGCCCCTGGGCGTCGCGGACTTCTCCTCCGAGTACTCCTCCGACACCGCGGGCGTGTTCGCCTTCACCACCCTGGCCATGATCCCGGCGCTCGTGTTCTTCCTCGCGATGCAGAAGCGGATCGTCAACGGCCTCCAGGGCGCGGTCAAGGGCTGATCTGTGGCTTCCCCGTACGTCACCACCGAAGGAGACAGATCCGTGACGGATCTCCACGTCCTGGCCGAGGCCCAGGTCACCGACCGCGCGAGCGCGCTGCTCGCCCGGATGACGCTCGAGGAGAAGCTGGCACAGATCGTCGGGTTCTGGGAGAAGGGCGACGGCGAGGTCGTCGCGCCGCTCCAGGGCGAGTTCACGCACGAGCAGGGGCTCGACGACGCGACCCGGCACGGGCTCGGTCACATCACCCGCGCGTACGGCACGCGCCCCGTCGACGCGGTCGAGCGGGCGCGGTGGCTCTGGGACCTCCAGCGCCGACTCGTGCGCGAGACCCGGCTCGGCATCCCCGCCCTGGTCCACGAGGAGTGCCTCACCGGCCTCTCGGCGTGGCGGGCTGCGACGTTCCCGACGCCGCTGGCCTGGGGGGCGTCGTTCGACCCCGACCTGGTCGCCGAGGTGGGTGCCGTCATCGGGGGATCGATGCGCACGCTCGGCGTGCACCAGGGTCTGGCACCCGTGCTCGACGTCATCCGTGATCCGCGGTGGGGTCGGGTCGACGAGTGCATCGCGGAGGACCCGTACCTCGTCGGCACCGTCGGGACGTCCTACGTCCGTGGCCTGCAGTCGACCGGCGTGCACGCGACGCTCAAGCACTTCGTCGGGTACTCCGGGTCCCAGTCGGGCCGCAACTTCGGGCCGGTGCACGCAGGACCGCGCGAGGTGGCCGACGTGCTGCTCGTCCCGTTCGAGATGGCTGTGCTCGACGGCGGCGCCCGCTCGGTCATGTCCTCCTACACCGAGATCGACGGCGTGCCGGTCGCGGCGGACCCGCGGGTGCTCACCGGCATCCTGCGCGACCGTTGGGGCTTCGACGGCACGGTCGTCGCGGACTACTTCGGCGTCGCGTTCCTGCACCTCCTGCACGCGGTGGCGGGCGACCTCGGCGAGGCGGCCGGTCTGGCCCTCGCGGCGGGCGTCGACATCGAGCTGCCCACCGGCGACGCGTACCTGACCCCGCTGGCGGAGGCCGTCCGGGCCGGGCGCGTGGACGAGGGGCTGGTCGACCGGGCCGTCCTGCGCGCGCTGCGGCAGAAGGAGGAGCTCGGTCTGCTGGACGCCACGTTCGACGACGAGCCCCCGACCCACGTCGACCTCGACAGCCCGGAGCACCGCCGACTGGCGGCCCGCCTGGCCGAGGAGTCGGTGGTGCTGCTCTCCAACGACGGGACGCTGCCGCTGGCCGGACCGTCGAGCGTCGCCGTGATCGGCCCCAACGCCGACCGCGCCGCCGCGCTGTTCGGCTGCTACTCCTTCCTCAACCACGTGCTCGCGCACCACCCGGAGGTCGAGGTCGGGTTCGAGAGCCCGACCGTCCTGCAGGCACTGGTCTCCGAGCTCCCCGGGGCCGAGATCGTCTCCGCCCTCGGGTGCGCCGTGGACGACGACGACCGGTCCGGCTTCGAGCAGGCCGTGCAGGCGGCGGCGTCGGCCGAGGTGGCCGTGCTCGTCGTGGGCGACCACGCCGGCCTGTTCGGGCGCGGCACCGTGGGGGAGGGCTGCGACCGGGACGACCTGGAGCTACCGGGCGTGCAGCGCGAGCTGGTCGAGGCGGTGCTGGCCACCGGCACCCCGGTCGTGCTCGTCCTGCTCACCGGCCGCCCGTATGCCGTCGACTGGGCGCTCGAGTCCTGCGCGGCCGTCGTGCAGGCGTTCTTCCCGGGCGAGGAGGGCGGCACCGCCCTGGCGGGGGTGCTCTCCGGCCGGGTCAACCCGTCGGGGCACCTCCCCGTGAGCATCCCGCGGTCGGCAGGTGCGCAGCCGTACACGTACCTGCACCCGCCGCTGGGTGGGGACGGGGACGTGACCAACCTGCGCAGCACGCCGGCGCTCCCGTTCGGGCACGGGCTGTCGTACACGACGTTCGTGCACAGTGACCTCGAGGTGGACGCGCAGGTGCCCACCGACGGGCACATCGGTGCGAGCGTGCGGGTCACCAACACGGGGGACCGGGCGGGCGACGACGTCGTGCAGCTATACGCGCGGGACGTCGTCGGCTCCGTGACCCGTCCGGTGGCGCAGCTCGTCGGGTTCCGGCGCGTCCGCCTCGAGCCCGGCGAGTCCGTGGTGGTGACGTTCCGCGTGCCCACCACCCGGTTGGCCTTCTCCGACCGCGACCTCGTGCGCATCGTCGAGCCGGGTGCGGTCGAGATCTGGGTCGGCCCCTCCTGCGCACAGCGGGAGACCGAGGGTCGCCTCACGCTCACGGGCGCCGTGCACCGGGTCGGGCTCGCCTCCGACCGCTGGACCACCGCGTCCGTCACCGGCTGACGTCGCGGGGGGGGGGCCCGGCGCCGACCCCCCCGCTATTCCCGCAGCACC
>NZ_CAURTV010000014.1:0-54816 GCF_963527515.1 uncultured Cellulomonas sp.
GACCCCAACGCCCCCCGCAGCACCACGGTGGGGTCGCACGTCCTCGGCGTCCTGGTCGGCCTGGTCCTGGGACCGATCGGCGTGGCCGTGCTGCTGCTCGGCCAGTCCCGCATCCTGCAGGCCCAGGTGGGCGGCTGGGACGCGTCGACCGAGGTGCTCGGCATCACGCTGGTCTCGCTCGGGCTGCTCCTGCTCGGCTGCGTGCTGCTCCTCGCGCTCTGGACCCCCGCGGTGCCCCTCACGGCTGGCACGCTGCTCACCCTGGCCGGGATCCTGTACCTGTTCGTCCCGTCGGTCGTCCGCGAGCAGACGCTCAACGTGCTGTCGTCGTCGGGCTGGCGGCTCACCGTCACGCAGGTGACCGTCGCGGGCACCTCCGGCACCGTGCTCTCCGTCGGCTTCCTGATCCTGCTCGCCGGCGTGGTGGCCGCCATGGCCCGCCGCCGCGGCGTGCACCTGGGCGAGTTCCGCGAGCGGCACCGCGCCTGAACCGCGGCACGAGGGGGTGGATGTCCGGATAGAGTGCCTTTCCGGACCCCGGTCCACCTGCATCGACGCCGCTGCACAGGAGGTCGTCCCTCGTGACCGATACCACCCCCGGGACGCCCGGGCTCGAGAACCTGCTCACCGAGGACCGCCGGTTCCCGCCGAGTGCCGAGTTCGCCGCCCAGGCCAACGCCCAGCGGGACCTGTACGCGTGGGCGAACGCCGACCGGCCCACGTTCTGGGCGGAGCAGGCGCGGGAGCTGCTCAGCTGGGAGAAGCCGTTCGAGGAGGTCCTCGACTGGTCGAAGGCCCCGTTCGCGCGCTGGTTCGCCGACGGCACCCTGAACGCCGCCTACAACGCGGTGGACCGGCACGTAGAGGCGGGCAACGGCGACCGCGTGGCGCTGCACTTCGAGGGCGAGGCCGGCGACAGCCGCACGGTCACGTACGCCGACCTGCAGCGGGAGGTGTCGAAGGCCGCGAACGCGTTCACCGCGCTGGGCGTCGGCACGGGCGACCGCGTCGCCATCTACCTGCCGCTGATCCCCGAGGCCGTCGTCACCATGCTGGCGTGCGCCCGGATCGGCGCCCCGCACTCCGTGGTGTTCGGGGGGTTCTCGGCCGAGGCGCTGAGCACCCGCATCAACGACGCCGAGGCCAAGCTCGTGGTCACCGCCGACGGCGGCTACCGGCGCGGCTCGGCCAGCGCGCTCAAGCCGGCCGTCGACGACGCCATCGCCAAGGGCACCCCGTCGGTCGAGCACGTGCTCGTCGTGAAGCGGACCGGTCAGGACGTGGCGTGGGACGACGGCCGGGACGTCTGGTGGTCCGACGTCGTCGACACCGCGTCCGACCAGCACACCCCGGTCGCCGTGGAGGCCGAGCACCCGCTGTTCATCCTCTACACGTCGGGCACCACCGGGAAGCCGAAGGGCATCTTCCACACCACCGGCGGGTACCTGACCCAGTGCGCGTTCACGCACCGCAACGTGTTCGACCTCAAGCCGGAGACGGACGTCTACTGGTGCACCGCCGACATCGGCTGGATCACCGGGCACTCCTACGTCGTGTACGGCCCGCTCATCAACGGCGCCACGCAGGTCATCTACGAGGGCACGCCGGACACCCCGCACCGGGGCCGCTGGTGGGAGATCATCGAGAAGTACAAGGTGACCATCCTCTACACGGCCCCGACGGCCATCCGGACCTGCATGAAGTGGGGCGAGGAGATCCCCGGCACGTTCGACCTGTCGAGCCTGCGCGTGCTGGGGTCGGTGGGCGAGCCCATCAACCCCGAGGCCTGGATGTGGTACCGCCGGGTCATCGGTGGCGACTCCGCGCCGATCGTCGACACGTGGTGGCAGACCGAGACCGGCGCCATCATGATCAGCCCGCTGCCGGGCGTCACGACGACGAAGCCGGGGTCCGCGCAGGTGGCGCTGCCGGGCATCGCGGCCGACGTGGTGGACGACGACGCGCAGTCGGTGCCGAACGGCTCCGGCGGCTACCTGGTGCTCACCGAGCCGTGGCCCTCGATGCTGCGCGGGATCTGGGGCGACCCCGACCGGTACGTCGACACCTACTGGTCCCGGTTCCGGAACCTGTACTTCGCGGGCGACGGCGCCAAGAAGGACGACGACGGCGACATCTGGCTGCTCGGCCGCGTCGACGACGTGATGAACGTGTCCGGCCACCGGCTGTCCACCACGGAGATCGAGTCGGCGCTGGTGTCCCACCCGTGGGTCGCCGAGGCCGCGGTCGTCGGTGCCGCCGACGAGACCACCGGGCAGGCGGTCGTCGCGTTCGTCATCCTGCGGGGCGACGCCGGCGGCCAGGACCAGGAGGCCGACGCGGTGCAGACCGAGCTGCGCAACCACGTGGCCAAGGAGATCGGGCCGATCGCCAAGCCGCGGCAGATCCTCGTGGTCGCCGAGCTGCCCAAGACGCGGTCCGGCAAGATCATGCGCCGCCTGCTGCGGGACGTCGCCGAGCACCGCCAGGTGGGCGACGCGACGACGCTCGCGGACTCCTCGGTGATGGCGCTGATCGCGCAGGGCCTGTCCGCGCCAGGCGCGAAGCAAGAGGACTGAGCCGGAGCGCAAGCGTCAGCAGGAGCCGGTCCCGTCCGCGGGGCCGGCTCCTGTTGTGTCCGCGAGTCGTGAGGTCAGCGCGACTGTGAAGCGTTTCGGCGCGTGGAGAGCGCCTCCCCCACCTGGTTGTGTGACCACGCACCCGCCCGTCGGCCGGCCGGCGGAACGGCGGGTGGGTGCATCCACGCTCGACGGCCGCCGGTGCGCGGCGCCGTCCTCATGCCCACGGAACGAGGAAGTCCCATGAGGTCTCGCAGATCCCTGCTGTCCGGCGCCGTCCTGGCAGCCGCCGTCGTCGCGCTCGGTGCGACGTCGCTGATCTCCACGGCGGCCCAGGCCGCGACGCCCCCCGGCCTGCACGTCTCCGGCACCCAGCTGGTGGAGAAGGACGGCACGCCGTTCATCGCCCGCGGCGTCAGCCACGCGCACACCTGGTACGTCTCGCAGACGCCGACCGCGATCCCGGCCATCCGCGCGGCAGGCGCCAACGCGCTGCGCGTGGTCCTGTCCGGCGGCGACCGCTGGACCAAGAACGACGCCGCCGACGTCGCGAGCGTCATCAGCCAGTGCAAGGCCAACAAGCTCATCTGCATGCTCGAGAACCACGACACCACCGGCTACGGCGAGCAGAGCGGCGCGGTCACGCTCGACACGGCGGCCAGCTACTGGATCAGCATCGCCTCCGCGCTGCAGGGCCAGGAGGACTACATCCAGATCAACATCGGCAACGAGCCCTTCGGCAACAACGCGACCACCAACGCCACCTGGGCGTCCGCCAGCTCCGCCGCCATCGCCAAGCTGCGCGCCGCCGGTCTGCACCACAACATCGTGATCGACGCCCCCTCGTGGGGCCAGGACTGGGCCGGGATCATGCGCGACAACGCCGCCACGGTGGCCGCGTCCGACCCCGACAAGAACGTGCTGTTCTCGGTGCACATGTACGGCGTCTACAACAACGCGTCGACCATCACCGCCTACCTCGACGCGTTCAAGGCCAAGGGCCTCCCGCTGGTCATCGGCGAGTTCGGCAACGACCACTCCGACGGCAACCCCGACGAGGACACGATCATGTCCGAGGCCGTCAAGCGCGGGATCGGCTACTACGGCTGGTCCTGGTCCGGCAACGGCGGCGGGGTGGAGTACCTCGACATGGTGACCGGCTTCAACCCCGCGCAGCTGTCCACGTGGGGCACGCGGATCTTCAACGGCGCCAACGGCATCAAGTCCACCGCCGTGACGGCCAAGGTCTACGGCGGCGTCCAGCCGACGACGCCCGCACCGACCACCCCTGCACCCACGACGCCGGCACCCACGACGCCTGCTCCGACCACCCCGGCACCGACCACCCCCGCGCCCACGACCCCGGCACCGACCGGTGCGTGCTCCGCGACCCTCGTGGTCAGCAACACCTGGCCCGGCGGCTACCAGGCGGCCGTGACCGTCAAGGCCGGCGGTGCCATGATCAGCGGCTGGAAGACCGTGTTCACCCTGCCCGCCGGCGGCTCCGTGCAGAGCGGCTGGTCGGGCACGTACTCGCAGTCCGGCACCGCGGTGACCGTGTCGAACGCTCCCTGGAACGGGCTGCTCGGCTCCGGGGCCAGCACCACCTACGGCTTCGTGGGGGCCGGCACCGCGCCGAGCTCCTCGACCGCGGTGAGCTGCTCGGTCAGCTGAGTACCCCGCACTGACGGAAGGGCCGGGTCGCCACCTGCGACCCGGCCCTCACGTCTGCCACAACCGCTGCAGGTTCTTCGCTGCCTCGCGGCCGGCGCGGTTGGCGCCGACCGTCGAGGCGCTCGGCCCGTAGCCGACCAGCTGGATCCGGGGGTCGGCCACCACCTGGGTGCCGTCCATGACGATCCCACCGCCGGCCGCGCGCAGGCCGAGCGGAGACAGGTGGTCGAGCGAGGGCCGGAAGCCGGTGCACCACAGCAGCGTGCGCGCCTCGACATGACCCGGACCGCCCACCCAGCCGTCGCCCGGCTGGTCGGGGGCGTCCCACTCGACGCCGTCGGGGGTGATCCGGTCGAACATCGGCCGGGCCCGCAGCACACCGGCGGCGATGCCCACCCGGTAGGCGGGAGTCAGCGGCAGACCGGTCACGCTCACGACGCTCTGCGGCGGCAGGCCGGCGCGGGTCCGCTGGTCCACCTGGGCGACGGCGTCGCGCCCGAGCTCCGGGGTGAACGCCTCGTCGCGCCACTGCGGCGGTCGGCGCGTGACCCAGGTCGTGGACGTGACGCGGGCGATCGCGAGGGTGAGCTGGACGGCGGACGTGCCCCCCCCGACGACCACGACGTGCCCGTCGGCCAGGTCCTCCGCGAGCCGGAAGTCGCGCGAGTGCAGCTGCCGACCACGGAACCCGCCGCGCCCGGGGTAAGCCGGCCAGAACGGCTTCTGCCAGGTGCCCGACGCGTTGATCAGGCCGCGGGCCCGCCAGTCGATCGTCTCGCTGGGCCGCTCGACGCTGCGGGACCGGACCAGGAGGAGGTCGCCGGACGGCTCGACGCGCTCGACCCGCACCGGCCGCTGCACGTGGAGCTCGAACGCCTCCTCGTACTGCGCGAAGTAGTACGGGACGGCGAACGCCGCCGGCTCGGAGAGGTCGGACACCGCCAGCGGCATGCCGGGCAGGTCGTGCACGCCGTGGGCGTCGGCCATGGTCAGGCCGGGCCACCGGTGCTGCCACGCGCCGCCGGCCTGCGGGGCGTCGTCCAGCACGACGAAGGTCGCCGCGGCGTCCTCCCAGCCCCGCTCCCCCACGGCGACCAGGCCGGCGCGGCGCAGGTGGTACGCGGCCGAGAGGCCGGCCTGGCCCGCGCCGATCACCACGACGGTCACGTCGACCGGGCTCGCACCGGCCGACGACCGGCTCCTTCGCCGCGACCGGCGGGTGTCCGGGGTCCCGTCGGAGACCGTCGAGGTCGTCCCAGAGGCATCCATCGCCCGCCAACGTACCCGCTCACCCGCCGGTCACCACCGTCGCCGGGGGTCCCCGTGGTGGGATGGGCCCATGTCCGACGACGCGTCCGCGCAGGTCATCCTCACTGCCACGGCCGGTCCGCTCTCCGCACCTGCGGCCGACGCGGTCCGTGCCCTGGCCGACCGCGCCGCGGCGGCCGACGGCGTGGCGCCGCTGTCCGAGCAGCCGCTGCTCTGGCTCAGCGAGCCGGAGGCCTCGGTCATCCACCTGCAGGCCCACGGACCCAGCGATCTGCTCGGCTACGCCCAGCTCGACGTCGGCACGCAGTCGAGCGCCCGGGCCGAGCTGGTGGTCGACCCGGAGCACCGCCGCGCCGGCATCGGCCGGGCGCTGCTGGCCCGGGCGGTGGCGGAGACCGCCGTCGTCCCCGGCCGCGAGCTGCGGATCTGGGCGCACGGTGACCTGCCGGCCGCCCGGGCGTTCGCCGACGAGACCGGTATGCCGGTGGTGCGCGAGCTGCTGCAGATGCGCGTGGACCTGACCGCCCGCGCGGCCGGGACCGCGAGCCTCCCGGCGGGGGTCACCGTGCGGGCGTTCGAGCCGGGGCGCGACGAGGACGCGTGGCGCCGCGTCAACTCGCGCGCGTTCGCCCACCATCCCGAGCAGGGGCGGATGACGTCGGCGGACCTGCGGGCCCGTGAGCAGGAGCCGTGGTTCGACCCGGCGGGCTTCCTGCTGGCGGAGCGCGACGGGATCCTGCTCGGCTCGGTGTGGACCAAGGTGCACCCCGCGGGCGAGCACGGCCCCGACCCGGTGGGCGAGATCTACGTCGTCGGCGTCGACCCGGACGCACAGGGGCTGGGCCTCGGGCGGGCGCTGACGGCGCTCGGGCTCGACCACCTCGCGGCACGCGGGCTGGGCGCCGCGATCCTCTACACGGACGCCGACAACACGGTCGCGGTGCACACGTACGAGCGCGCGGGCTTCGTGCGGTCCGCGGTCGACGTCATGTTCGGTTCCGATACCCCGAGCTCGCCTCCGGATGTCACGATGGGCGCATGACCGACGCCCCTCCTATCGACCCGGCCCTGGCTGCCCACATCGCCGAGCACGTGCACCCCGCCGTCGAGCGCGAGCTCGACGAGGCCGCCGTCGGGCTCGAGCCTCTGCCCACCGGCCGGTTCCTGGACCGGGAGCTGTCCTGGCTCGCGTTCAACCAGCGGGTGCTGGAGCTGGCGGAGGACCAGGACATCCCGCTGCTCGAGCGCGTGCGGTTCCTGGCGATCTTCGCGTCGAACCTGGACGAGTTCTTCATGGTCCGCGTGGCCGGGCTCAAGCGCCGCATCGCCACCGGGATCGCGGTCACCGCGGCGTCCGGGGCGTCGCCGCGGCAGGTCCTGGAGGCCATCAGCGAGGAGGCGCACCGCCTCATGGCCCGCCACGCGGCGGTGTTCGCGGACCAGGTGCAGCCGGCGCTCGCCCACGAGGGGATCACCCTGGTCCGCTGGGACGAGCTGGGCGAGAGCGAGCAGGACCGGCTCCGCAAGTTCTTCCGACGCCAGATCTTCCCGGTGCTCACCCCGCTGGCGGTGGACCCGGCCCACCCGTTCCCGTACATCTCCGGGCTGTCGCTCAACCTCGCCGTCGTGGTGACCAACCCCACGACCGGCAAGGAGCACTTCGCCCGAGTCAAGGTGCCGCCGCTGCTGCCGCGGTTCATCGCGGTCGACGCCTCCGGCCGGCCCAGCGCCCCCGACGTGCAGGCGGCCTCCCCGGAGAAGGGCCCGATGTCCTTCGTCCCGGTCGAGGACGTCATCTCGGAGCACCTCGAGCAGCTGTTCCCCGGCATGGTCGTCCAGGAGCACCACACGTTCCGGGTCACCCGCAACGAGGACGTCGAGGTCGAGGAGGACGACGCGGAGAACCTGCTCCAGGCCATGGAGAAGGAGCTGCTGCGCCGCCGCTTCGGGCCGCCGGTGCGCCTGGAGATCGCGGACGGCATCAGCCCGCGCATCCGCAACCTGCTGATCCGCGAGCTGGACGTGGTGGAGGAGGAGGTCTACCAGCTGCCCGCCCCGCTGGACGCCACCGGCCTCAACCTCATCGCGGACCTGGACCGGGCCGCCCTCCAGTTCCCCCGGTTCATCGCGTCCACCCCGCGGCAGCTGGCCGAGGTGGAGAGCGCGACGCCGGCGGACATGTTCGCCAAGATCCGCGAGCGCGACATCCTCCTGCACCACCCGTACGACTCGTTCTCCACCTCGGTGCAGACGTTCCTGCAGCAGGCGGCGGCCGACCCGCAGGTGCTCGCCATCAAGCAGACCCTCTACCGGACGTCGGGCGACTCCCCCATCGTCGACGCCCTCATCGACGCCGCCGAGGCCGGCAAGCAGGTGCTGGCCCTCGTCGAGATCAAGGCGCGGTTCGACGAGCAGAACAACATCTCCTGGGCCCGCAAGCTCGAGCAGGCCGGGGTGCACGTGGTCTACGGCATCGTCGGCCTGAAGACGCACTGCAAGCTGTCGCTGGTGGTGCGCCAGGAGTCGGACGGGCTGCGCCGCTACTGCCACATCGGCACGGGCAACTACAACCCGAAGACGGCGCGGCTGTACACGGACCACGGACTGCTCACCAGCGACCCGGAGGTCGGCCAGGACCTCACGCGCCTGTTCAACCAGCTGTCGGGCTACGCCCCGAAGTCGCGGTTCCACCGGCTGCTCGTCGCCCCCCGCTCGGTGCGCGCGGGCCTGGTCGAGCGGATCGACCGGGAGGCCGCCGCGGCACGCGCGGGCCAGCCGGCGTGGATCAAGATCAAGGTCAACTCGATGGTCGACGAGGCGACGATCGACGCCCTGTACCGGGCGTCGCAGGCCGGCGTCCCGGTCGACATGGTGGTCCGTGGCATCTGTGCGCTGCGGCCCGGCGTGCCGGGCCTCTCCGAGACGATCCGGGTGCGCTCGATCCTCGGCCGGTTCCTGGAGCACTCGCGCATCTTCGCGTTCGCGCACTCGACGCCGCAGGACGACGGCACGTTCGAGGGCCCCGAGGTCTACATCGGCTCCGCCGACCTCATGCACCGCAACCTGGACCGGCGCGTCGAGGCGCTCGTCCGCATCGCCGACCCCGACCAGGTCAACGAGCTCATCGAGCTCCTCGACGACTCGACGGACGACGGCACCTCGTCGTGGCACCTGGACGCCGACGGGACGTGGGCCCGGCACCACCTCGGTCCCGACGGGCCGCTGGTCGACCTGCAGGCCGCCCTCATCCACCGGCAGCGCCGCCGGCCGGGCAACGGCCGGTGAGCCCCACCCGAGCGCCGGTCGTCGTCGAGGCGGCCGGGGCGCTCGTGTGGCGCGTGCGCCTGAGCCGGCTCCAGGTCGCCCTCGTGCACCGTCCCCGCTACGACGACTGGTCCTGGCCGAAGGGCAAGGTGGACCCCGGGGAGACGATCCTCGCCGCGGCGACCCGCGAGGTGGCCGAGGAGACCGGGCACGACGTGGTGCTCGGCATCCCCCTGCCCGGCCTCGAGTACCCGCTCTCCGACGGCCGCCGCAAGCGCGTGCACTACTGGGCCGCGCAGGTGGCGGGCCGTCCGGACGCCGCCGCGCTGCGCGCCCGCCCGCCGGTGCCGCCGGCGTCGACCAAGGAGATCGACCAGCTCCGCTGGTTCGACGTGGGGACCGCCGCCAGGCGGCTCACCCGCGACGACGACCGCGCACCGCTGGACGACCTGGTGGAGGCCCACGAGAAGGGCCGGCTCGACACGCGCGCGCTCGTCGTCGCCCGGCACGGCAGCGCCCGGCGCCGCGCGGACTGGGACGGCACGGAGCTGGACCGCCCCCTCACCACCGACGGCCACCGCCAGGCCCGCGCGCTGATCCCGGTGCTGTCCACCTTCGGCGTCGGTCGGGTGGTCACCTCCGCATGGGTGCGCTGCGTGAGCACGATCGCGCCCTATGCCGCTGCCGCCCAGGTCACGCCGGAGGTCTCAGCGATCCTCACGGAGGCCCAGCACTCCACCTCACCGGCGCGCGTCGCCGCGGAGGTGCGTGCCCTCCTGGAGTCGGGCGGCGACGCGGTCCTGTGCACGCACCGGCCCGTCCTGCCCACCGTGGTGGACGTCCTGGCCCAGCACGCCCGGCGCCCGGTTGCGGACGCCCTGCCGGCCAGCGACCCGTTCCTGCACCCGGCTCAGGTGCTCGTCGCGCACGTCGCCCAGACGCCCAAGGGCCCCCGCGTCGTGGCCACGGAGACGCACCGCCCCGGCGAGGCCTGACGGGGTCAGGTGAGGATCGGGTTGAGGACCCAGTAGACGCAGGCCGCCACCAGGGCGGCCATGGGGATGGTCAGCACCCACGCGAGGCCGATGTTCTTGGCGACGCCCCAGCGGACCGCGGAGAGGCGCTTGGTGGCGCCGACGCCCATGATCGCCGACGTGATGGTGTGGGTGGTCGAGATGGGCGCGTGCAGCCAGTAGGCGCTGGCGTACAGGACGGTCGCGGCCACCGACTCGGCGACGAAGCCGCGTGCGGGGTCGAGCTCGATGATCTTGCGGCCGAGCGTGCGCATGATGCGCCAGCCGCCCGAGTAGGTGCCCGCCGAGATCGCGGCCGCCGCGGAGAGCTTGACCCACAGCGGGATGCCGTCGCCTGCCGTGTAGAAGCCGCCGGCCACCAGGGCCAGCATGATGACGCCCATGGTCTTCTGCGCGTCCTGGAGGCCGTGCCCGAGGGCCATGGCGGCCGCGGACGCCGTCTGCGCCAGCCGGAAGCGGCGCATGGTCCGAGCGGGCGCGGAGTTCCGCACCAGCCACAGGACGCCGACCATGATCATGAACGCCACGGAGAACCCGACCAGCGGCGAGAAGATCATCGGGATGACGACCTTGTCCACGATGGCGTCCCAGTGCACCGTGACCCCGGACGCGATGCCGACGCCGGTCAGCCCGCCGATCAGCGCGTGCGTGGAGGACGACGGCAGGCCGAGCCACCAGGTGATGAGGTTCCAGGTGATCGCGCCGACCAGACCGGAGAGCACGATGATCAGCGCCTCGTGCGAGCCGGCGCCGTTGATGCTGATGATGTCCTCGGCGATGGTGGTGGCCACCTGGGTGCCCAGCAGGGCGCCGACGAGGTTGAACACGGCCGCCATGATGAGCGCGGCGCGGGGGGTCAGTGCACGGGTGGACACCGAGGTCGCGATGGCGTTGGCCGCGTCGTGGAACCCGTTGGTGTAGTCGAAGCCGAGCGCGAACGCGACGACGATGATGACGAGCGCGACCTCCACCTGCTCAGGACTCCTTGAGCGCGATGGTCTCGACGGTGTTCGCCACCTTCTCGAAGGCGTCGGCGGCGTCCTCGAGCTTCTCGACGATCTCCTTGACCTTCATCAGCTGGATCGGGTCGGTGACCTCGTCGAACAGCTGGGCGAGCAGCTTGCGGTGGATCTTGTCGGCCTGGTTCTCGAGGCGGTTGACCTCGACCCAGTACTCGGACAGCGACTCCATGGAGCGCAGCCGCGGCATGGCCTCGGCGGTGAGCTCGGCGGCGCGCTGGAGCACCTGGACCTGGTCGGACACCCGCGGCGGCAGCGCATCGACCTTGTACAGGACGATGAGGTCCGCGGCCTCCTCCATGAAGTCCATGCAGTCGTCGAGGCTCGAGGCCAGCGTGTAGATGTCGTCGCGGTCGAACGGCGTGACGAACGTCTGGTTGAGCCGCCGCATGATCGAGTGCGTCGCGTCGTCCGCCTCGTGCTCGGCGTCGGCGATGCGCTTGCCGATCTCCTTGCGCGTCGGGCGGTCGGCCCCGAGCATCTCGCCGAGCAGGTTCGCTCCGGTGACGAGATGGACCGCCTGTGCGGCGAAGAGGTCGAAGAACGTGGTGTCGCGCGGGGTGAGGCGCAGGCGCACAGCGGGCTCCGGAAGGCAGGGTGGGAGGGGGGAAAGCCAGTGAGGAGGGGCGGGATCAGGCTAGGACACGGGGGATCGATTGCCTAACGCACGCCGTCGTGCGCCTGAACACATGGTGACAGCCCGGGGGCGCCCGTGGTGACAGTCCGGAGCTGAGCGACGCCGGACCGCGGAGCGCCTCTCGGCGCGGGGCCGCTCGAAGCGGCTTGAGATGGAGCCCGGGGCTACCGCGGCCCGACGTCGCCGCTCATCGTACGCCCGCAGCGGGGTGGTGACACGGGACCTGCGGCGGCGCGGGCGGGCGTCCGGTGTGCCACCTGCGGGTTCACCTTGACGCGAACCAGGGGCGTGGTCGACGTCACTCCAGCCGGCCCGCCCGCCACAGCGACGCGGCGTGCTCGAGCTCCTCCGCCGTGCGGACCAGGGACGCGGCCCCGCGGGTGAGCCGGACGGCCCCGGTGGGGTCGACGTCGTCGAGGTGGTCGGCGTCGAAGGCCGCCCCGGTGGCGAGCACCCGGCAGAACGCGGCGGCCCGCTCGAGCGCGACGTCGAGCTCGCCCGTGTAGACCCCCGACAGCACCGCGTCGGCCACGACCCGGACGTCGGCGGGCCCGGGGGCGTCCGCGACACCGGCCACCACGTCGTGCACGGGCGCGGCGGCGACGCCGAGCCGGTAGCGGTCGGCCACCGTCGCGGGATCGCGCCGGACCCACTCGCGCAGCACGTACAGCCGCCACAGGGCCCCGGGGAGGCTGTCGGCCTGGCTCTCCGACCAGAGCGCGGCCACCACGTCCAGGCCCTCGCGCTCCACCAGTGACACCAGCCGGGCGACCACCTCGGGGTCCGTGTTGGCTCGACCCTGGTGCACCAGGGCGGCCGCGGTGGTGTGCGCGGCCTCGTTGCGCAGCGCCGGGTCGTAGCCGCCGGGGAGCTCGTCGGCCTGCGCAGGGTCGAGCATCGCGGGTCGACGAGGTCGCGCCCTGCCCCCTCCGGTGCCGTCCATCGGACGATCTTGCACCGGTCGCCCGACGTGCGCACCCCTGCTCGCGGGGCCAAGGTGGGGAGAGATCTCCCGAGAGCGGCTCGGGGGCCACGGGAGGTGCGCACATGTCCCACGCGTCAGAGTCGCCGCAGGGGGCGACCGGAGGGCCGGCGGTACCGCCGCACCCGTACAAGAACAAGGCCATCGGTCTCGCGGTCGCTGCGGCCGTGGGCGGGTTCCTCTTCGGTTTCGACAGCTCGGTCATCAACGGAGCGGTCGAGGGCTTCTCCGAGGACTTCCAGATCCTCGACATGTCGGCCGGGTCCTTCATCAAGGCCTTCGTAGTCGCGGTCGCCCTGCTCGGCTGCGCCCTAGGCGCCTGGGTGGGCGGCAAGCTCGCCGACCTGTGGGGTCGCACCCGAGTCATGTTCCTCGGCGCGGTCCTCTTCTTCCTCTCGTCGATCCTGTCGGCAATCGCGTTCGGCGTCTGGGACCTGGCGTTGTGGCGCTTCATGGCTGGCATTGGCATCGGCGTCGCGTCGGTCATCGCGCCCGCATACATCGCGGAGATCGCCCCCGCCGCCATCCGCGGCCGCCTGGGCTCACTGCAGCAGCTCGCCATCGTCCTCGGCATCTTCGCGGCCCTGCTCTCGGACCAGCTGCTGGCCATAGCGACCGGCGTGGAGGAGAACCCCTCATCTGCCGAGCTGTGGTTCGGCCTCGAGGCCTGGCGCTGGATGTTCCTCGTCGCCGTCATCCCTGCCGTGGTCTACGGCATCCTCGCGCTCCGGATCCCGGAGTCGCCCCGCTACCTGGTCTCGATCCGGAAGGAGGACGAGGCACGCAAGGTGCTGGCCGACGTGCTGCCCCCCGACGAGGACCCGCAGGAGCGCATCGATCAGATCAAGAAGACGATCGCCGAGGACAAGGAGCATGCCCAGCACGCGTCCTTGCGCGGCCCCGGCGGGAAGCTGCTCCCCGTCGTCTGGGTCGGGATCCTGCTGTCGGTGTTCCAGCAGTTCGTCGGGATCAATGTGATCTTCTACTACTCGAACACGCTGTGGCAGGCCGTCGGCTTCGACGCGAGCGACTCGTTCACCTACTCGACGATCACCTCGGTAACCAACGTCGTCGTGACGTTCATCGCGATCGCACTCATCGACAAGGTCGGCCGACGCCCGCTGCTGCTCGTCGGCTCGGTCGGCATGGCCCTGACTCTCGGCATCATGGCCCTCGCGTTCACGCAGTCGTTCGAGGTCCCCGACCCGGCGAACGCGGGCGAGATGCTCACCCAGCTCCCCGACACCTGGGGCGTCGCCGCGCTGGTCTCGGCCAACCTGTTCGTCGTGTTCTTCGGGGCGACGTGGGGTCCGCTCGTGTGGGTGCTGCTGGGCGAGATCTTCCCCAACCGCATCCGTGCCGCAGCGCTCGGCCTGGCCGCCGCCGCGCAGTGGATCGCAAACTTCGTCATCACGATCACGTTCCCGCCGCTGCTCGACACGTTCGGCGCGACCATCCCGTACCTGCTGTACGCGATCTTCGCCGCACTGTCCTTCTTCTTCGTGCTCTGGAAGGTCCCGGAGACGAAGGGGATCCAGCTCGAGGACATGGAGGGCGTCAAGGTCGAGCGCGGCCGGCGCGGAACCCCCACCACCACCGCCTGACCCTTCCCGCAGCGGCCGGGGCCTGCCTACCCCGGCCGCTGCGGGAATAAGTCGGTTGATCAGTTGCTTGAAGCAATCATCAGCCGTATGGTTGCGTTGAGCAACAAAAGGAGTCGCATGCCGTCCACCGTCCCGGACACCCCGCCGCAGGCCCTGCTGCGCGCGATCGAGGTCTTCAGCCGCACCCTGCGCGAGTCGTCCTTCGGGGTGGCCCGTGACCTCGGCTGCTCGAAGGGCACCCTGTCGATCGTCCGCATCCTGCAACGCCGAGGCGCCCTGCAGGTCAACGACATCGCCCACGCGCTGCGCGTCGACATCTCCGTGGCCAGCCGCCAGGTCAGCCAGCTCGTCGAGGACGGGCTGGTCGAGCGCGCGGTCGACGACGACGACCGCCGGGCCCGCACCATCCGCCTCTCGCCGGCCGGCCGGTCGCTGGCCGTCGAGATCGGCGCCGCGCTAGACGTGCGCGTCCACGAGCTGTTCGCCGACTGGTCGGTCCACGACCTGTCGGCCGCGACCGCGACCCTGAGCCGCCTGTCCGACGCCGTCACCCGGGCCACCGCCCCGGCGCTCGCGTCCGCCTCCGCCTGACCCTCACCACCCCCGACCTGCCGCCGACGCCGGGTCTCCCTGCCAGCACCACGAGAGCGAGACCATGTCCTCACCCACCCCTGTGCCCACCAGCACCGCCGAGCCGGCACCGAAGATGACCCACCGCGAGGTCCTCGAGGCCCTCTCGGGCATCCTGCTCGGGATGTTCGTCTCGATCCTCGCGACGAGCGTCGTCTCCTCCTCGCTGCCCCGGATCATCTCCGACCTGGACGGCACGCAGTCCGCGTTCACCTGGGTGGTCACCGCCACCCTGCTCACCACCACGATCTCCACGCCGATCTGGGGCAAGCTCGCCGACCTGGTCGACCGCAAGCTGCTCATCCAGCTGGCGCTGACGATCTCGGTGCTCTCCTCGGCGCTGGCCGGGTTCTCCCACGACACCGGCATGCTCATCGGCATGCGCGCCCTGCAGGGCATCGGCGCCGGCGGTCTGACCGCCCTGGGCACCGTCCTGATCGCCGACATCATCAGCCCCCGCGAGCGTGGCCGGTACATGGGCCTCATGGGCGCCGTGATGGGCATCGGCATGGTCGGCGGCCCGCTGCTCGGCGGCGTCATCACCGACGGCCCGGGCTGGCGCTGGAACTTCTTCATCGGCCTCCCGTTCGCGGTCGCCGCGATCATCGTGCTCCAGCGCACGCTCCGCCTGCCGGTGCGCAAGACCCGCACGGTGAAGATCGACTACGCCGGCGCCACGCTCCTGTCGATCGGCATCTCGCTGCTGCTCCTGTGGATCACGTTCGCGGGCACCTCGTTCGACTGGGCCTCGTGGCAGACCGCCGCCATGGTCGGCGGCTCGCTGCTGGCTCTCGCCCTCGCCGTGTGGGTCGAGTCCCGCGCGAGCGAGCCGATCATCCCGCTGCACCTGTTCAGGAACCGCACCTTGGTCCTCGCGGTGGTCGCGAGCATCGCGGTCGGTGTCGCCATGTTCGGCACCACCGTGTTCCTCAGCCAGTACATGCAGCTGGCCCGCGGCAAGACGCCGACCGAGTCGGGGCTGCTCACCATCCCGATGATCGTCGGCCTGCTGGTCTCCTCGACCGTCTCCGGCCAGATCATCAGCCGCACCGGCCGGTACAAGAAGTTCATGATCGCCGGCGCCGTCCTGCTCACGGTCGGCACCGGGCTCATGGGCACCATCCACTTCGATACGAGCTTCACGCTGGTCAGCCTCTACCTGGTGATCATCGGCGCAGGCGTCGGCATGCTCATGCAGAACCTCGTGCTCGCCGTGCAGAACACCCTGGACGTCCGGGAGGTCGGCTCCGGCACCTCGACGGTCGCGTTCTTCCGCACCCTCGGCGGCGCGCTCGGCGTCTCAGCGCTCGGCGTGGTGCTCACCCACCGGGTCACCGACCTCATGGCCCGGGGACTCGTCGCGATCGGCATCGACCCCGCCGCGATGGGCGCGAGCGGCTCCATCCCGGACCTGTCGACCCTGCCGGAGAACGTGCGGATGGTCGTCGAGCAGTCGTTCGGCAACGCGGTCGCGGACCTGTTCCTCGTGGCCACGCCGGTCGCCCTGATCTCGTTGGTCGCCGTCCTGTTCCTCCAGGAGGTGCCGCTGGGCAACCGCTCGGGCATCGAGCAGCTGCTCGACCAGGAGGCGTCGGACGGCTCCGAGGCAGCCGAGCTCGAGCAGCTGACCGCCGAGCAGCGGGTCAGCGCCCGCGACTGAGCGCACCGCAGACGCGCCGCCCCGCACCCGCAGGGTGGCGCGTCCGGCGTCTCAGTGCGGGCGGCGCGCCGCTGCGAGGTCGGCGTTCAGCCGCTCGAGCCGCGTGGCCAGCCCCACGACGTCGTCCTCGCTCCACGCGGTCATCGCCTGCCGCAGGAACGCGCGGCGCGCCTGCTGGGCGACCTCGAACCGGCGGCTGCCCTCGTCGGTGAGCTCCAGCAGCTGGCCCCGGTAGTCGTCGGGGTCCGGCCTGCGGGACACCAGCCCGAGGGTGCCGAGCCGGGCCAGCTGGCGGGACATCGTGCCGCGGCCGACGCCGATGGTCATCGCCAGGTCGCTGGCGCGGACGCCGGGGGTGGCCGCGATGAGGGCCAGCAGCGCGTAGGCGGCTGGTTCCAGGTCGGGGTGGACGTCCCGCGCGATGGACGCCGAGGCGGCCTGCGCGCGACGCAGGAAGAGGCCGAGCTCTCGCTCGAGCTGCCGGAACTGTTCGTCGACCACGGTGACATCCTGACGGGACCGGCACGGAAAACGCGGCATCGCCACCCGAGCTGGGGGGAGCGTTGCAGCAGATCACCGCAGCAACAGGGGTGTCAACACCCCGCCGCAGGTCCGAGGGGTCAGTGCGACCAGGTGCTGCTCTGCCGCGCCACGTGCGCGATGGCCGCGATGCGCGCCGGGTCGAGCCGGACAGGCAGGGCGCGGAAGACCGTCTGCAGGTCCTGGCGGGAGATGGCGAAGGCGTCGTGCCCCGGTTGCACGGTGCGCATCTCGAGCTCGCCCTGCACCACGACGACGCCGCGGACGTTGACCGCCGCGCACGCCGCAGCGAGCAGCGCGTCCCGCACCCGGGCCGCCTCGAGCCGCGCGTCGCGCAGGTAGGACGTCGAGCACCCGTCGACCCGCAGGGTGCGCCCCTCGACCACCACGTGCTGGCCGGCGTGCCGGCGCTCGGCCACGGTGAAGATGCCGCCCGGCCCGACCACGAGGTGCTCGACCAGGCTCCCCTGCCGCCCGAGCGGGACGTCGTGGACCACCTGCCAGCCCTCGTCGGCCATCCGCTCGAGACGCGTGCGCACGGAGCTGCCGCGCTCCCCCCGGATGGCCGCGAGGTCGATCGTGTCCCAGTCGTCCCCGCCGAGCCAGGCCTGCAGCGCGGACTCGTCGACGGGGTCGAGGGCGCCGACGCCCGGCGCGGGCACGGTCATGGCCAGCTCGGTGACGTCGGCACGCAGGTAGGCCTGGGCTGCCCGCCGCAGCCGGCCCTCCAGGAGCGGGTCGTCGACCACGACCTCGCCCGACTGCAGGTCGACCGACCCGACCCGCGCCCCGGTCCCCCGGGTCACGTAGAGACGGTCGGCGCCGTAGCGCCTCCATCTCCGCACGGTCAGGACGTCTTCCACGCGTGCATTATCGGCAGTCGGAGCCACAGACTTCACCTGTGTCGACCATCTGGACGTCACCCGTCCGGGGTGTCGTGCCCCGGCGCGCCGGGAGCCACCCGGACGGGTGCGGATCAGGCGCCCGCGCGGGGGTCCGGCTCGAAGGTCAGGCTCACCGAGTTCATGCAGAACCGGTCCCCGGTCGGGGTCTGCGGGGCGTCGTCGAACACGTGCCCGAGGTGTGAGCCGCACCGGGCGCAGCGCACCTCCGTGCGGACCATGCCGAGGCTGCGGTCGGTGATCAGCTCCACCCGGTCGCCGGCCAGCGGGGAGAAGAAGCTGGGCCAGCCGCAGTGCGAGTCGAACTTGGTGTCGGACCGGAACAGCTCGTTCGAGCACGCGCGGCAGCGGTAGACGCCCTGGCGCGACTCGTCGAGCAGCTCCCCGGTCCAGGGCCGCTCGGTGCCCGCGCGGCGCAGCACGGCGAACTCCTGGGGCTCGAGCTCCAGGGCCCACTGCTCGTCGGTCTTGGTCACCTCGTACGTCATCGGATCCTCCTGGGATGAGTTGGCGTCCGGTGCAACCCTGCCGGACGCGGGGACGTTCCCGACGCGCCCGGGCGGTCGTGTGACCTGGGATGTCGCAGGTGACCGGGTGCACCGCATACTCTCGGCTCAGCGCGGACCCCTTCCGACCCGCGCTCGCCCAGCTCGTGAGGTCTGCACGTGCCCAGAGCCACCCGCCGTCGCTGGCCGCTGACGCGATCGTTCGCCGTCATCAGCAGTGCCGCCATGGTCGTGGTCGGGTGCGCGCTCGTCCTGGGCACCTGGCGGGTGATGACGCAGCAGTCCGTGCGCGACGGCATCGCGACGGCGTCGACGGTCACGGCGTACGCGACGGCGCAGGTGCCGACGAGCTCCTTCGTGGGGCCGGACGTGCTCACCGCGCCGCAGCGGGACGCGGTGGCGGGCGCGATCGGCGGGTTCACGGACCGCGTGGTGGAGCTGCGGCTCTGGGCGCTCGACGGCTCGCTCATCTACAGCTCGGCCGAGCGCACCTCGACCGGCTTCCCCGACGGCAGCCGGCTCGACCGCGTGACGACCGGCGGGGAGCCCAGCGCGCGGGTGATCACCGACGTGCGCGGTGCCGACCTCGGCGGCGAGGGCGGCACGGAGACGAGCGTCCTCGACGTCTACGTGCCGGTGCTGGCCGGCGACACCGCCGACCCGGACCCCGAGCGCGGGGACGGCGAGATCATCGGCGCGGCCGAGGTGATGCTCGAGAACACCGCCGCGAGCGCCGCTCTGGCCGACGCCGGCCGGACCGTCTCGCTGGTGGTGGCGGCCGGCCTGGTGACCCTGTGGCTGGTCCTGTTCCGCACCGTCTGGACCGCGTCCCGCCGGCTGCACGCCACCGCGCTGGAGAACGCGCGGCTCGCGCTGCTCGACTCGCTCACCGGCCTGCCCAACCGGCGCATGCTCGCGGAGCGGATGCGCCGCACGATCCTCGAGGCGCAGGAGACCGGCTCCCGCGTCGGCCTCATGCTCCTGGACATCGACCGGTTCAAGGACATCAACGACTCGCTCGGCCACGACCGCGGGGACGAGCTGCTCGAGCAGGTCGCGGAGCGTCTGCGCGGCGCCCTGCGCGACGACGACGTGGTCGCGCGGCTGGGCGGCGACGAGTTCGCGATCCTGCTGCCGGACGTGCGCTCGGTGGCGAACGCCGAACGGCTGGCCCGCCGGGTGCGGGGGCTGTTCGTCCCGCCGTTCATGCTGGGCGAGCTGCCGCTGCACGTCGACACCTCGGTCGGGGTCGCGTGCCTGCCCGACCACGCCACCGACCCGTCGTCCCTCATGCGCACCGCCGACGTGGCGATGTACGCGGCCAAGCACCACCGCACCGGCGTCTCGGTCTACTCCGCCGACGAGGACGACTCGTCGCCCGCCCGGCTGGTGCTCCTGGGCGACCTGCACCGCGCGCTGACTCCCGCCCCGGACGCCCCGCGCGAGCTGCGCATGCACTACCAGCCCAAGATCGAGCTGGCCACGGGGCAGACCGTGGGGCTCGAGGCCCTCATGCGCTGGGAGCACCCCACGCGCGGGATCCTGCCGCCCACCACGTTCATCCCGCTCGCCGAGCAGTCCGGCCTCATCCACGACATCACGCGGTACGCCCTGACCGAGTGCGTGACCCAGCTGGCCGCGTGGCGGGTGGCCGGCCGCGCCACCCCGGTGGCGGTGAACCTCTCCGCGCACGACGTGACGACCCTGGCCGTGGTCGACCTCATCGAGTCGCTGCTCGCGGAGCACGCCGTGCCCGCCGAGCTGCTGGAGGTGGAGATCACGGAGACCGCGCTCGTGGCCGACCCCTCGCGCGTGGTGCCCGTGCTGGAGCGCCTCGGTGCGCTCGGGATCCGGGTGGCCATCGACGACTTCGGAATCGGCAACACGTCGATCTCGCAGCTGCGGGACCTGCCGGTGGACGACCTGAAGATCGACCGGCTGTTCGTGTCCGACCTCGGTGCCGACGACCGCGAGGGCTCCGAGGTGGTGGTGCAGGCGATGGTCGACCTCGCCCACTCCTTCGACCTGCGGGTGGTCGCCGAGGGCGTCGAGGACGAGACCACCGCCGCCATCCTGCGCCGGCTCGGCGTCGACCAGGCGCAGGGGTTCCTGTACTCGCGCGCCGTGCCCGCCGCCGACCTGCCGCCGACGCACTCGGTGCCGCGCCCGCTGCGGGGACGCGAGGGCCGCAGCAGCCTGGCGGTCGCCCCACCCCGGTCCACCCGGCACACCCGGCCCCCCCGTGCGCCTGGCGCCGAGAACGTGAACGGGTGAGTATCGTACGTTCGGCTCAAGTCGGACTCAGGGGTGCCGATAGAACTGTGCTGGCTCTTTGCCCAAGGAGGGTGCCCTGATGATGGACGACCTGCTCCAGGAGATGATCAACCCCGCTCCGGTGCATCACGACGGCCCCCGGCGACGGCGCCTGTGGACCACCGTCGCGATCGTCGGCCTCGCCGCGGTCGGTGCCACGACGCTGACCACCTCGGCCATCTTCACGGACAACGACTCCGCGTCGGCCGCCATCGAGACCGGGACCGTGGACCTCGAGATCGGCCAGGACGTGCCGTTCGCGTTCTCGCCGCAGAACCTGGCCCCCGGCGACTCCACGTACTTCCCGCTGCAGGTGCAGAGCAACGGCTCGCTCGCGCTGCGCTACTCCGTGTCGTACCTGGCCACCGTGACGACGAACGACACCACCGACCCGGTCCTCGAGCCCGCACCGGTGGTCGGCGACCTCCGGGACGTCCTGCAGCTCAACGTGTACCCCGTGGACGCGGCCGCCAGCTGCGTCGCCGGCGGCCTGGGCGCGGCCGCGCCGATCAACCACCCCACGACCGTGACCGCGTGGCCGGGGACGCTCACGGAGCTCGTGGGCAGGACCGCCCAGGGCCAGCAGCCCGGTGACCGGACGCTGACCGCCATCCCGGGCAACGAGTGGCTCTGCTTCAAGGTGGACCTGCCCCTGCTGGCGGACAACAGCTACCAGGACACCGCCGTCACGCTCGACCTCACGTTCAACGCCGAGCAGGTCGTCAACAACTGATCCGATGGCCCCCTGGTCGGACGGGCACCGAGACGCCCCAGCGGTCGACCGGCGCGCACCGCGCGTCGTCGGTCGGAGGCGTCCCCGCACCCCGAAGCCCGTCTGGCGTCGGCTGCTGGGGGCCGGCCTCTGGGTGGTGATCGCCGTCTGCGGAACCGCCTACGCCACCTCGCTGGCCGTCCCGCTCTGGTACCAGGTGCACCAGCAGCGCCTCCTCATCGTGACCTCGGGCTCCATGGCACCCAAGTTCGACGCCGGCGACGCCGTGGTGCTCCGCGCGATCGCCAGCGAGTCCGACCTCAAGGTGGGGCAGATCATCTCGTTCTGGCCCACCGGGGAGACCACGCAGCTGGTGACGCACCGGATCGTCGCACTGCGGGAGCTGCCGGACCTCGAACAGGACGCCGAGGGGCGGATGGTGCCGGAGCTGGAGGCCGACGGCACCCGGAAGACGAAGTTCTACGTCGTCACCAAGGGTGACGCCAACGACGAGGCGGACATCAACGCGACCCCGATCGGCCGCATCCGCGGGGTGCAGCTGGGCGTCCACAAGGGGTGGGGCTGGGTCCTGCAGTGGGCCGGGTCCGCCCAGGGGCGCGCCACCATGCTGGTCCCGCCGCTCCTCGCGCTGGCGACGCTCGAGCTGCTGGCGCTCGGTGACAACCGCCGCGCACGCCGCGAGCGGCCGGCCCCCCACAGCCCCGACAGGAGGGTCGATGAGCTCCTCCTCGACTGAGCCCGCCGGTCGCCGCGGCTTCCTGTCGGTCGACCGCGGGGGCCTGGTGCGCCTCGCCGTCGCGGTCGCGTTCGCCGTCGCGGCCATGGCCAGCCCGCACGTGGGGTCGACGTCCGCGCAGTTCACCGACAGCACGGACGTCTCGCTCACGTTCACCGTGACACCGACCCCCGAGCCCCCCGCCCCGGAGCCCCCGGCCCCCGAGCCGCCGACCCCCTGACCGACCGGGTCAGGACCGCACGCCGCGGGCCGCGAGCAGCACGGCGTCGGGGTCGTAGACGAGCGACAGGGCCTGCAGGCGGCGCGCCACCCCGGGCGTGAACACCTTCTCGGCCCACTCGGGGCCCGCCGTGTCGGTGAAGTTGGGCAGGCCACCGGCACGGGTCCAGGGTGCGAGCCCCTCGTGCACGCGCGCGGTGTCGGCGGTCACCACCTGCGCGATCTCCGGGATCATCAGGGCGATCGTCAGGACCGAGAACGCGGCGTCCCGGTGCGCGAAGGCGCTCGGCGTCCCCCGGTCGTCGCGCACCCTCCCGCCCAGCTGCCGCACCTCGACCATCGCCTGGGCGGACGGGACGTCCGGACCGACCAGCTCGAGCAGCCGGTCGGCGGTGTCGGGCCCGAACGAGTCGAGCAGGAGGTGGTGCTCGTGCACGGGCATCGGGTCGGTCGGGTCGCTGTGCACCTCACCGAGGGCCGCGTACGGCAGCACGCGGACGGTGTCGATGACGGGCGTGGCGACCGAGCGGAGGGCGCGGATCATCTCCTCGCCCACGGCCGGGTCGCCCGTCCACGCGAAGCGGACCGAGACGGTGGTCGTCCCGCGCAGCGGCTCGGGGAAGACCGGCATGTCGGGCAGCCGCATGACGGCGATCGACGTGGTGCCCTCCTCCGGGAGCAGCGCGCACCACGCCCCCCAGGTGCGGACCACGGCCGCGGCGTCCTGCGCCGCGAACCACAGGGCGCCGCCGTACAGCTCGGCCTGCTCGATCAGGTCGATCTCGACCGCGGTGACGATGCCGAGCGTGCCCTTGCCGCCACGCAGCCCCCAGAACAGGTCGGGGTGGCTGGCGGCCGTGACCCGGCGCACGACGCCGTCCCCGGTCACGACCTCGAAGGCCCGGACCGTGTCCGACGCGAGCCCGTGGGTGCGGGCGACGGGGCCCAGCCCGCCACCGGTCAGGTAGCCGACCACCCCGACGTCGGGCGAGGAGCCGGCCAGTGCGGCGAGCCCGTGCGGGGCGCAGGCCCCGAGAACCGCGGCCCACCGCACGCCCGCGCCGATGCGCGCGCGCCGCTCGTCGGCGTGGACGGTCAGCTCGTCGAGTGCTGCGGTGCTGACCAGGACGGCACCCTCCATGGTCTCGGTGGCGCCGTGGCCGGTGCCCTGGACGGCGACGCGCAGGCCCGCCGAGGCGGCGATCCGCAGCGTGTGGGAGATGTCGTCGGCCCCCCGCGCCGCCACGACCGCCACGGGGCGGATCGCGCGCGTGAGGTTGCTGGTGCGCGTGAGGGCCGAGTACGCCTCGCTGCCCGGCAGGTGCACCGGGACTGCCGCGTCGGCGAGCGCCTGGACAGCGGCCGCGACGGCGGGCCGGTACTCGGCACCGATCAGGGAGCTCAGGATGGTCATGGGTCGTTCCTTCGTCGTCCGGCGCGGGGTCCCCGCGCTCTGCCTGCCGCGCCGTCGTCGGCGCACGGGCAGAAGGGACGCCGTCGCGGGCGCCTGATACATCCGAGATGTCCTGACTCAGGCTCGTCGGGCGCGCCCTCAGCCCGGCGGGGTGGCCGGCAGGGTGATCGTGAACGTGGTGCCCTCGCCGAGCGTGCTGGTGATCTCCAGCTGGCCGCCGTGCGCGTCGACGACGGCCTTGGTGATCGACAGGCCCAGTCCGACGCCCGGGATCGCGCGGCGGGTGGCCGTGGAGGCCCGGAAGAACCGGGTGGTGAGCTGGGAGAGCTCGTCGGGCGGGATGCCGATGCCGGAGTCCGCGACGGAGATGACGGCTCCCCCGCGCGCGCCCGGTGACACGGCCAGCTCGACGGTGCCGCCGGCCGGCGTGAACTTCAGGGCGTTCGAGACCAGGTTGTCCACGGCCTGCGCGAGGCGCACCGGGTCGCCGTCGATCACGGTCGGCGTCACCGACGGGACGAGCGTGACCTTCGCGGCCTCGGCCACCGGGACGGCCGCCTCCGCCGAGGCGCGCACGACGTCGGCCACGTCGATGTGCTGCGGGGCGATCGAGAAGCGGCCGGCGTCCACCTGGGCGCTGAGCAGCAGGTCACCGACCAGCCGCAGCTGGCGCCGGGCGTTGCGCTCGATCACGGTCAGGTACTCCCGCTGCTCGTCGGTGAGCGGGTCGGTGCCGTCGGTGAGCAGCTCGAGGTACCCCAGCACCGACGTCAGCGGCGTGCGCAGCTCGTGGCTGACCAGGCTGACGAACTCGTCCTGGAGCCGCGCGGCCTCGCGCTCGGAGGTGACGTCCGTGGCGACCACCACGTAGCCGCTCGTGGTCCCGTCCGCCTCGGCGCGGCGCGTGACGGCGAGCCTGACCGTCGTCCGGGCGCCGTCGCGTGCCACATAGGTCCAGTCCCGCGCCTCGGGGCGCCCCGCGAGCGCCGGTGCGACCAGCGCGTCCAGGAGCGCCCGGGGGCTGTCGACGGGGGTGCGCGTGTCGAACAGCAGCGCGCGCCGCGCCTCGAGCTCGTCGTGGTCGTGGAAGTCCGTGAGCCGCATGCGGCCGACCACCTCGCCCTGCCCGTACTTGAGCAGCCGCTCCGCGCCGGCGTTGAAGACCTCGATCGTGCCCGCGGCGTCCGTGGCGATGATCGCCTGCTCGGTGGCGGAGTCGATCACCGACACCAGCTGGTCCCGGGCCGCGCGACGCTGGTTGGCGACGTGCGCGAGCTGGACGGCGTCCGCCCGGGCGCGGTCCAGCAGGACCGCCTGGTCCATCTGCGAGGCCAGCAGGGCGGCGCTGCGGGCGGAGAGGCGCGCCGTGATCTCGTGCACCGTCACGGCGACGACGAACGCGACGAGGGTGACGAACACGGTGCGGATCACGGTGTCGGTGGTGAGGAACACGGTGTTCGACAGCACCGGCGAGAACACCACCACGGCCACCCCGGCCGTCGCCAGGAGGACCCCGCGCCGCCCGCGCTGGGACGCGAGCGTGATCACCGGGAAGAACACCAGCGTCGTGTAGGGCGAGCCGGGGCCGCCAGTCCCCGTCCGCAGGAAGGCCACCGCGAGCAGCTGCACCACGGGCAGGACGTCCTGCCACCCCACCGACCACCGGCTCCAGGGCAGCACGCGGGCCGCGACGATCTGGCCCACGGCGAGCACCGAGGCGATCACCACCTCGGGCCAGCTGGAGCTGCGCGCGCCGGGGATCGACAACGACGCCACCGCCACCAGGAACACCCCGACGAAGGGCAGCTGGCGCTCGACCACGCTGCCGTCGGGTCCCAGGTGGCGGGCCAGGCGGCGCAGGGAGCGGGAGCTGCGGGTGATCAGGTCGGCGGGCGCGTTCGACCACAGCTCGGTCATGCCCGCCTCACGACCTGCCCTCGAGCGCGCGGGCCACCGCGTCCCGCACCGCGTCGCCGGTGAACGGCTTGGGCAGCCACGCCTCCACCGGCGGGTAGTCGTCGGGGTCGAGGACCGACGTGACGATCACCGGCAGGCCCGGGCGGCGCGCGTGCAGCACGTCCACCAGCTCCCAGCCGCCCATGCCGGGCAGCCGGAGGTCGACGATCGCGACGTCCACGCCGAGGTTGTCCTCGTCGCCCAGTGCGTCCTCGGCACTCTTCATGGTCACGACCTCGTAGCCGAGCCGGCGCAGGTGTCGGGCGAGCAGCGCCAGCTCGTCGGGCTCGTCGTCCACGACGAGCACCCGGGGCGTCACGCCGCACCTCCGTGCAGGAGCAGGACGGCGACGGTCACGGCCGCTGCGATCAGGGTGACGACCACCAGCAGCCGGCGCTCCGAGCGCGCGTTGGAGCGGATCTCGTCCTGGAGGGCGTCGGGCGTCGACGTCGCCCACCAGCGGGCGTCGTCCCCCGGGGCCGCCCGGTGGGAGCCGTTCATCCCATCACCCGTCCTGTCTTCTCCGTCTTGTCCCACACGGCCGCGGCGCCCCGCCACTGCTTCACGTACGCGTCCAGCGTGATGGCGCACAGCACCGGACCGAAGCCCACCACGTACAGCAGGGGCAGCGCGAGCCACCGCACCGCACGGGCACGCTCCAACTGCTTGACCACCCAGGCCAGGAGCATCGCGAGGACGGACCACGAGTACAGCGTGAGCGTCCAGACCTCGCGGCCACCCTCCGTCATGCGCTGGCCGAGGAGCTCCGGGACCCGCTCCTCCCACAGCCCCGGGAACCAGGCCGCGGTCATCACCACGAGCGCGCCGAGCCCCGGGAACGCGATCCCCTGGAACCACGAGCGGCGGGCGGTGTCGCGGTCGAGCAGCAGCGTCATGACCGTGATGAGCACGTAGGCGGTGACCGCCACCCACCAGAACCGCTCGAACACCTGCGCGGCGGTGACGTCGTCCACGAAGTGCAGGCCGACCAGGCCGACCGCGGCGAGCGTCATCGCCACCGGGAGCAGGTAGATGGCGAACCAGATGATCCCGAAGTCCGGCCTGCCCAGGTGGTGGGTCCGCGACGGGCGGAACCAGACCCGCCGGAACTCGTGCGTGATCTGCACGTTCCCGCGCGCCCAGCGCACCCGCTGCTTCCACAGGGCCGTGATCGTGTCAGGCTCCTCCGCCAGCACCACCGCCGCCGGCTCGAACACCACGCGCCGGCCGGCCAGCTGCGTGAGGAAGGTGGTGTACGTGTCCTCGGCCAGCGTGGACGTGTCCACCTGCCCACCCACGGCCAGGAGGTTCTCGCGGGAGTGCAGCTGCGCGCCCCCGGCGAGGCAGGCCATGGCCCCCATGACGTTCTGCGCGCGACGGGCGGCGGCCTGCGCGGTCACGTACTCGTAGCCGATGAACCGCGCGACCGTGCCCGGCCTGCCGCTGCCCTCACGGATGAAGGCGGTGACGGCACCGACCTGCGGGTCGGCCAGGTGGCGGGTCATCCGGCGCAGGGAGTCGGTCCGGTAGATGACGTCGGCGTCCATGATGAGCAGCGCCTGCATCCAGTCGTCGGCGAGCGCGTACCGGATCCCGTGGTTGAGCGTGTGCGCCTTGCCCTGACCGCCCTGCTCGCGGCGCAGGTGCACGATCCGGTCGTCGTACTGGGCGGCCTTGGCGCGCACGACGTCGGGGGTGTCGTCCGTGCTGGCGTCATCGACGACGAACACCTTGAGCCGGTCCGGCGGGTACTCCAGGCTCATGAGCCGGTCCAGCGACGCCGCCAGCACCGCTCCCTCGTTCCAGGCGGGGACGATCACGACCACGCGGGGCAGGTGCGGGGCCGCCGCGCGCAGGTGGTTGCGGAACCCGTGCACAGGGACCAGGACGTACTGGTAGAGCCCGGCCAGGACGGGGATCGCGCCGATCCCCACGAAGGCCACGAACACCGCGACGAGCGCGTCGTGCCCCACGCCGGTCATCTGCCCACCCAGGAGTAGACGCCCACGTCCGTGGCCACGTGGGCGTCGGTCGACGCGACGAGCAGCACGCCCGCGTCCCGCCACCGCGCGACGACCCGCGGCCCGGGGCAGCGCCACTTCTCGTTGACCTCGACCGGCGTGCCGGTGTCCACCGCGGCCTGCGCGAGCGCGTCGAGGAGCTGGTCGGGGACGTCGTCCTCGTGCATACCGATCTTCGGCAGGATCGAGAAGGGGTGGGCCAGCTGCGCGCGGCCCACGGCGTGCATGGCGCGGATCGTCGCGGTCACCACCAGCTCCACCACGTCGGCGGGGTCGAGGCCGGCGTCGATCCGCTCGCGCGTGGCCCGAGGGCTCCACGGGCCGTCCGGGCCGGGGACCTGGTGGTCGGCGAGCAGCACCCGGTCCGCGCCGTGCGGGGTGCCCAGCGCGGCGAGCACCTCGGGCGGGGCGTCGACCGCACCGGACGCGTCGAGGATCTTGGCCTCGACCCCCGTGAGCACCGTCAGACCGTCCACCGGCGGCAGGGCGCGGACCACCGCGAGGAACTCGGGGACGTACGTGGTCGAGACGCGGACGTGGTCGACCATCCGCACCTCGCGCAACCGGGCGCGCTGCGCTGCCGCGAGGTTGTCCGCCGGGGTGCTGACCGCGTCGTCCGAGAACGTGGAGTGGACGTGGTGGTCCCCGTCGACGGACGGTCCTGCACTCATCGGGCCGGCAGGACGTCGGCGATCGGCAGGAAGACGTCCTCGAGGTAGCGCACGTTCGCGATCTCCTGGAAGTCCACGTGCTCCGGCACGGGGCGGCCGAGAACGGCGTCGAGCGTGAGCGACGGCATGTCGACGCCGGCCGCGATGGTCAGCGGCATGGCACCGGGGAAGCGTGGGTTGACCTCCAGGAGCGCGGGGCGTCCGTCGGCGTCGCGCTTGAGCTGGACGTTGGCCACGGTGGTCAGGCCGACCGCGCGGGCCACGGCCGACGCGGTCTCGATCAGCTCGTCGTCGTGCACGGTGACCCCGGCGACCGCGACGCCCGAGTCCACCCGCAGGCGGGCCCGCGGCACCGCGGCGATGACCCGACCGTCGAGCCCCGCCAGCACGTCGACCGAGTACTCGTCGCCGGGCAGGAGCTCCTGGACCAGCAGGTCCTCCTCGGCGTCGTGCACGGCGTCGAGCTCGGCCTGCGTGCCGATCAGCCGGACGCCGCGAGAGCCGGCGCCGCGGCGGGGCTTGACGATGACCGGGAAGTCCCAGCCGGAGACGGCCTGCGGCGTGCCGACGAGCTCGGTGCGCGGCACCCGCACGGTCCGCGCGCACGCGGCGGCCAGGGCGAGCTTGTCCAGGCACGTCTCGAGGGTGGTCAGCGACGGCGACGCGAGGATCGTGCCGTCGGCCAGCAGCTCCTCGCGCGCGGCGGCGAGCTTGGGCAGCTCCACGTCCACGGTCGGGAACAGCACGTCCACGCGCTCGTCGCGGCAGATCGTGCGCACCACGTCGACGAAGTCCTCGGCCCGGCCGGCCGGCACCAGGTACCGCGACCCCGCCGGCACCAGGTAGAGCGCGCTGGCCCAGCGGTCCATGTCCGCCGCGATGACCTCGACGTCCCCCCGGCGCAGCAGCGAGCGGATGACGGCGACCCCCGCGGGTCCGCCGGCGCCGGTGACCAGGACCCTCATGCGTGACCTCCCTGCTCGTCGATCTCCTGCGCGGCCGGGGCCGAGGCCGCCGAGGTGCTGCGCAGCATCGCCGCCGCACGGACGGTCTCCAGCGGCTCGGCGTACTGTCCGCCGCCGAAGCGCGACCAGTAGCGGGCCGTGGCACGCACGAGGTCGGGGTCCATGTAGTCGCGGTGGGACTGCGACTCGAACGCCGCGAGCATCGCGAGCTTGGTGTCGAGGAAGCCGTCCACCGGCACGAACCGGCTGGGCCGGAAGTCGATGGTGGACGACGGGCTCTGGAAGCACGCGAACGACGGCACCTGGCGGGCCGCGACGTCGACGGCCTGCCGGACCGCGCGGTGGTCCTGGTGCCGGTCGTGCTCGCTGTGCGTGTACACGACGGTGGGGCTGACCTCGCGGACCAGGGCCTCGATGGTCGAGATGAGGCCGGTGGCGGGGTCGAGCCGGGTGTCCTCGAAGTCGTGCAGGTACAGGCGCGCGCCGATGATGCCCGCGGAGGCGAGCGCCTCGTGCCGGCGGAGCTGCACCTCTCCCCCGATCGCGCCGCTGGACAGGGTGAGGATGACCACCGTGTCCCCGGCCGCCCGGTGCGAGGCGAGCGTGGCCCCGACGCCGATCTCCACGTCGTCCGGGTGGGCCCCGACCGCGAGGACCACCTCGTTGCTCCAGGCGGCCGCGCGCTTGGCCCGGCCCTCGAGGGCCAGCGCCGAGACCCGCTCGAGCAGCGTGGCGGCGGCCACCGGCTTGACCAGGAACTCGTCGGCGTCCCGGCGCAGCGCCTCGACCGCGTAGTCGACGCTGGCGAACGCGGTCATCACGGCGACGGGCGTGCCGGCCGCGCGGGCACGCAGCTCGACCAGGAGCTCGAGCCCGCTCATGCCGGGCATCTGGATGTCGGTGAGCACCACGTCGAACTCGTGCGCCGCCACCTCGGCGAGCGCCGACATCGGCTCGTGCACCACGGTCACGTCCATGCCCCCGCGGCGCTCCAGCACCGTGCGGACGTACTGTGCCGTGTCCGCGTCGTCCTCGACGACCAGGACCTTGATCTGCTCGTTCGTCACTCGGTGTAGCCCTCCGCCGCCGGCCGGTGCACCCCCACGCTATAGGGGGTTGCGCGCTCCGGCTCACCTGGCTTGACCTGGCTTTACCTGGACAACTGTCTAGGTGCGGATGCGGGGAATAGGACCGGGGACCACCCTGTTGAGCGGCAAGTACATGCAAACGCATGGAACTCTTCACCAGAGCGAGGCGCGAGATGCAGTTCGGGATCTTCACGGTCGGCGACGTCACCACCGACCCGACCACCGGCCGGACGCCGGACGACACGGAGCGGGTGCGCAACATGCTCACCATCGCCCAGCACGCCGACCAGGCGGGCTGGACGTCTTCGCGACGGGCGAGCACCACAACCCGCCGTTCGTCCCCTCGTCGCCGACCACCATGCTCGGCTACCTGGCGGGCACGACGAAGAACATCATCCTGTCCACCGCCACGACGCTGATCACCACCAACGACCCGGTCCGGCTGGCCGAGGAGTACGCGATGCTCCAGGTCATCTCCGAGGGCCGGATGGACCTCATGATGGGCCGCGGCAACACCGGCCCCGTCTACCCGTGGTTCGGCCAGGACATCCGCCAGGGCATCCCGCTGGCCATCGAGAACTACGCGCTCCTGCGCCGCCTCTGGGAGGAGGAGGTCGTGGACTGGGAGGGCAAGTTCCGCACCCCGCTGCAGGGCTTCACGTCGACCCCCCGCCCGCTCGACGGCGTCCCGCCGTTCGTGTGGCACGGCTCGATCCGCAGCCCCGAGATCGCCGAGCAGGCGGCCTACTACGGGGACGGGTTCCTGCACAACGCGATCTTCTGGCCGCTGGAGCACGCCGCGCAGATGGTGAAGTTCTACCGGCAGCGCTTCGAGCACTACGGGCACGGGCAGGCCGACCAGGCGATCGTCGGGCTCGGCGGGCAGGTGTTCATGAACAAGAACTCGCAGGACGCCGTGCGGCAGTTCCGGCCGTACTTCGACAACGCGCCGGTCTACGGGCACGGTCCCGCGATGGAGGACTTCATGCGCGACACCCCGCTGACCGTCGGGAGCCCGCAGCAGGTCATCGACCGCTACGGGAAGTTCCGTGACCAGGTGGGCCACTACCAGCGCCAGATGTTCCTCATGGACCACGCGGGGCTGCCGCTGAAGACCGTGCTGGAGCAGATCGACATCCTGGCCACGGAGGTCGTCCCGGTGCTGCGCGCCGAGGCCGAGTCCGCCCGTCCCGCGCACGTGCCGGCCAACCCGCCCATGCACGCCGACCGGGTGGCGGCCGCGCGGGCCGCGGGTACCGTCCATGACCAGGTCGTCGCGCAGGACACCTTCACCGGCCTGCGGGCCGAAGACTCGCTCTCCTCTTGATGTTCGGGAAAGGGACCACGATGAGCGACCGCTCGATCGTCGTCATCTCGGCCGGGCTGTCCCAGCCCTCGTCGACGCGCCTGCTGGCCGACCGGCTGGCCGACGCGACCACCACCGAGCTCGCCGCCCGCGGCATCACCGCGCACGTCGAGACCGTGGAGCTGCGCGACGTCGCCCACGAGATCGTCAACATGACGCTCTCCGGCTTCGCCTCCGGCGCCCTCAAGGACGTGCTCGAGAAGGTCACCGCGGCCGACGGCGTCATCGCCGTCACGCCGATCTTCTCCGCGTCCTACTCGGGCCTGTTCAAGTCGTTCGTGGACATCCTCGACAAGGACGCCCTCGTCGGGCGGCCGGTGCTCGTGGGCGCGACCGGCGGCACCGGACGGCACTCGCTGGCGCTGGAGTACGCCCTGCGGCCGCTGTTCGCCTACCTGCGGGCCGACGTCGCCGGGACGGCCGTGTTCGCGGCCACCGACGACTGGGCCGACGGAGGTGGCGACGACGTCAACCCGCTGCCGAACCGCATCCGCCGCGCCGGCCGCGAGCTGGCCGAGATGGTGGCCGACCGGGAGCCATCCGCCCCCGTCGGGCTGTACGACGCGGTCCCGTCGTTCGAGCAGCTGCTCGGCGGCGCCTGACACAGTGCCACGCACGACGACGGCGAGGACCTCCTGGGGTCCTCGCCGTCTTCGTTCCCCTTCCTGAGCCGGTCGTGCCCCGGCTCCCGCTCGGAGGACTACTGGGGGATGAGCGTGAAGGCGCTGCCCGTGCCGGCCGGCTCCACGTCGAGGCGCTGGTCGGCCAGGGTCACGGACGCCTCGGGGTCGACGTACACGCGGGTCGAGCCGTCCGTGACGACGTCGTCGCCCGGGAGCGGCTCCGGGACGAGCGCGAGCTCGAAGCCGCCCGCCTCCTGCTGGGCGATCCGCAGACCACCGGTCTCGTCGGGCAGACCGGCCTTCTCGGTGAGCGTGTGGACGGCGGTGCGGGCGCTGTCGGTCAGGGTGAGCACGTCGGCTCTCCTCTCGTTGCCGGGGCGCCACCCCGTGCGGGGCGGCTCGTCGGACGTCTCCACGGTGGTCACGGCAGGACGCGGGACGCAACTCGGGGTCCGCTGGGCGAGATCCGCTCGCCAAGGCTCCACGACGCCCCTACGCTCCGCCGCCGACGCCCGCTACCGTCGGACCATGCCCATCCCGCTGCGGGTCGCGCGGTTCAACCGGCGGGTGACCAACCCCGTGCTGGGAACCCTCTCCGACCGGCTGCCTCCGCTGGCGACGCTCCACCACGTGGGGCACCGGACGGGTCGTCGGTTCCGCACGCCGATCTTCGCCTTCCCGACGCCGCGGGGCGTCATCGTCGCGCTGACCTACGGCACCGAGGTGCAGTGGCTGCGCAACCTCGAGGCCGGTGGGCCTGCGCGGCTGGTCCGGCGCGGCCGCGTCCTCGTGCTGAGCGACCCCGTCCGCCTGCACGGGGCGGCCGGCGCCCGGCTGGTGCCCGGCGTGATCCGGGCGGGACTGGCGCTCATGCAGGTCGACGACTTCGTCGAGCTCGCCGCCCGTCCTGCGGCTGGAGGAGTCCATGGTTCGTGAGGGATATCCCGCGACCACCGTCGAGGAGTACCTCGACGCCGTGCCGCCGGCGCAGGGGGCCGCGCTGCGCGTCGTGCGCGACCGCCTGCTGGAGGTCGTGCCAGGCGCCGAGCAGGTGATCTCCTACCAGGTGCCGACCATCCGGTACCGCGGGAAAGGACTGGTCGCCCTGTCGGTGGCGCGGGCGCACTGCAGCCTGCACCTCATGAGCCCGCCGCTGGCCCGGTCGCTCGACGGGCTGCTGTCCGAGGGGACGCTCTCCGGGGCCACCCTGCAGTTCGACGCAGGGTCTCCGCTGAGCGCCGAGACCGTGCGGCTGATCGCGGAGCGGCGCATGGCGGAGGTCGACGCGCGGCTTGCGTGACGGCTTCCCGTCCGCCGTCGCTCATCGGCCCGTCGCCGAGAAGTGCTGGTAGTCCACCGGCGAGGCCCAGTCCCCACCCCACAGCCACCCGACGGCGGCGAAGGCGCGGACCACCTCGTCGTCGTCGTGGATGACGCCCGGCGCGTCCGGGCGACCCGCGAACGCCCGTCCCGCCCGCGGCGCCACCGACGAGCCCAGCACGTACGGGTTCTCCACCGGGTTGACGTCGATCGCCCGGCCGTACGCGTGCTCCGACCAGCCCGTGCCGCCCGTGATGGCCCGGCAGTTGAACGCCGAGGTGTTGTCCGCGTCCATGGAGTCGTCGTCGCTGGCGCCGAAGTCGTCCACCAGCCGCAGGGACCGGATCGGATAGCCGGCGTCGAACAGGGCGCGGAAGACCGTGACCATGTCCTGCGCGGCATCGGCGTGCACCACCAGCTCGCCCTGCCGGTCCGCGCCGTCGAAGTCACGGTGGGTGACCGACACGTAGCGCAGGTCCTCGAGCGGGACCGGGCAGCCGGGTCGCCAGGAGAGCTCCATGCGGGTCGCCAGCTCCGGCGTGATCTCGGTGACCGAGGACGTGAACGCGGGGGGCTGTGCGACCACCGGCGGCGCGGGCGGCTCCGGCGCCAGCTCCGTGGGGGCCACCACCGGCGGCGCGGTCGTCGGGGAGCGGGTGGGGGTGGGTGAGCCGGTCGCGCAGCCCGTCAGGACCAGCACCACCGCCGCCGCCCGCGCCCACACCCGCATGCGCCCACTATCCCGCGGCCAGGCCCTGTCAGACCGCCCCCCGTCGGCTGCCGACGACTCCCGACGAGACCGTCGTCCCCGCCCACAGCTCCGGGTCCGCGCACCCCTCGGCGCAGTGCATGCCGCACGTCGGGCACACCCAGAGGGTGTGGTGCCGGTCGACGGTGCACCCGCACGTGACGAACCGCTCGGAGGGGCGACCCGGCCCGCTGGTCGTCCACCGGTGCCCCGCGGGGCAGCCCGACGGCGGCACCCGCACCCAGCCGCGTGGCGTGCGCTGCCACTTCGACCAGTCGACCTCGCGGACCATCGAACAAGTGTACGAGTGCCCGTGTCGGTGGTCCCCGCCAGGATGACGTCATGGACACGGACGACGCGCGGCGGGCCGCGCTCGCGCTGCCCGAGGTCACGGAACGCGAGAGCTGGGGCCAGCCGGCGTGGTTCCACCGGAACCTGGTCGCGCGGATGTGGGACGCGGACCGGCTGACCGTCCGCGTCGAGGACGACGGCGAGCGGCTCGCGCTGGTCGAGCAGGAGCCGTCCCTGTACTCGACCACCGACCACCACGCGGGGACCAACCTGGTGCTCATCGCGCTCGACACGGTCGACGCCGAGACGCTCCAGGCCCACGTCGCGGAGTCGTGGTGGTGGGCGGCCCCGCCGGTGCTGCGTCGTCGGTACCCCCACCTCGGCCCGCCGCCGGCGGGCTGAGCCGGTCCCCCACGGCCTAGGCTCGGCGCAGGCACCGACCGGAGAGGCACCCCTCATGAACGAGCCCGACTGGGTCACGCACGCGATCTGGTGGCACGTCTACCCGCTGGGCGCGGTCGGCGCCTTCCCGGCCGACGGCACCCCGCCGGGCCCGGAGGAGCACCGCCTGCGCCGCCTGGTCGGATGGCTCGACCACGTCGTGGAGCTCGGGGCCTCCGGCATCCTGCTCGGCCCGGTCTTCGCCTCGATGACGCACGGCTACGACACGGTCGACCACGGGCACATCGACCCGCGCCTGGGCGACGACGCCGACTTCGACCTCCTCGTCGCCGAGGCGCACGCCCGGGGCCTGAAGGTGCTGCTCGACGGGGTCTTCAACCACGTCGGCCGCGACTCGGCGATCGCACGCCGCTCGGTGGACGCGATCGAGGGGCGCTCCGACGACGACGTCTGGCTGCTGCGCGACGCCGACGGCGGCTTCGTCGGCTTCGAGGGTCACGACGCCCTCCTCACGCTGGACCACAGCCACCCGAGCGTCGTCGACTACGTGGCGAGCGTGATGAGCCGCTGGCTGGATCGCGGCGCGGACGGCTGGCGGCTGGACGCGGCCTACGCGGTGCCGACGACGTTCTGGGCGCAGGTGCTCCGGCAGGTGCGCGCCGAGCACCCGGAGGCGTGGTTCGTCGCGGAGGTCATCCACGGGGACTACCCCGCGTTCGTGCAGGAGTCGACCGTCGACTCGGTGACGCAGTACGAGCTCTGGAAGGCGATCTGGAGCTCGATCACCGACGCCAACCTCTGGGAGCTCGCCTGGTCGCTGACCCGGCACAACGGCTTCCTCGACTCGTTCGCGCCCCAGACGTTCCTGGGCAACCACGACACCACCCGCATCGCGAGCACGATCCAGGACCCGCGCCACCGGGCGCACGCCGTGGTGGTGCTCTGCACGGTGGGCGGGACCCCGACCCTGTATGCGGGCGACGAGCTGGGGTCCACGGGCGTCAAGGAGGAGCGGGAGGGCGGCGACGACGCCGTCCGGCCCGAGCTCGCGGTGGAGGGACCGGGCACCGACGACAACCCCGTGCTGCGGCTGCACCAGGACCTCATCGGCCTGCGCCGTCGCCACCCGTGGCTGCACCGCGCACGGACGAGCCAGGTCGCCCTCACCAACACGACGTTCGTGTACGAGGTCCGCGACAGGGACGACGCCTTGCTCGTCGCCCTCAACCTCGACGAGGCGCCGCTGGCCCGGCCGGCCGGCGAGGTCCTGGCCTGCGACGACGCCAGCCGGCAGAGGGACGACGTCGCCCCGCACGGCTGGGCGGTCGTCGCGCCGTAGGCAGCCGGGAGGGCGGCGTGCACGCAGCCGCGCGCCGCCCTCCCGAGCTCACCAGGTGGTGGGCGCGGGCGGCGCCACCACCGGGGGCCGGTCGTCGCACGTGATCGTGTTCGGCAGCTGCCAGGACCCGAACCACGGACCGGTCGTCCCGCCGCCGTCGTTGCCGCCGAGGTCGATCGACGACCACTCGGACCCGGTGGGCGGGAAGCCGAACGCCCCGCAGTTGTTGATGCCGACCGCTCCCACGTTGCGCGCGTCGACGTTCTCGAACGTGGCCGACCCGGCGGCCCGGGCGCTGAGCACCGAGGTGCCCGTGCCGTCCACGCGGACGTCCCTGAAGTGCAGGTTGGTCACCGAGTAGAGGTCCTTCACCGGCCAGTCGGCGACGACCATCATCGCGTTGTAGGTGTTGTCGAGGAAGTGGTCGCCGACCACCTGGATGTCCGCGTCGATGCTGCGCTCGAGCGCGAAGAACCAGATGGCGCCGAGCCCGATGTTCCAGTTGAGCTCGTACGTGCCGGCCCGGACGGTCGTGTTGTCGGTGATCCACAGGTGCCCGGTGAACGGCTCGGCGCCGAACCGGGAGCCGACCTGGATCCCGGAGCCCTCGCGGATCGGGTCGGCGACGAGGTTGCCGACGAGCGTCGTGTCGTGGCCGCCGTAGATCGCGATCCCGTTGGCCAGGGTCGGCGTCTGCACGGTGTTGTGCGCGAACGTGTTGCCGGAGTTGGTGGTCTTCTCGGCCCACATGGCCAGGGCGTCGTCCCCGGTGTTGCGCACGACGTTGTTCGACGCGGTCGAGCCGGTGACCCCCGTGTGGAAGTTGAGCCCGTCGGCGATCTGGTCGACGATCATCGAGTTCTTGACCACCAGGTTCTGCAGAGGCCCGTCCACCCAGACGCCGACCTTGGTGTGCTGGATGTACAGCCCGTCGACGGTCGAGTCGCTCAGCGCGCCGCCGATGCCGTTGACCTGGTCGGTGTCGATGCGCTCGCGCACGTCGCCCTGGATGGCGAACCCGGACAGGTGCACGTTCGACGAGCCGCCGACCGACGCGTCCTTGCCGTAGAACCCCACACCCGTGTGCACCGAACCGTCCGGGGCGGGGGTGGACAGGGGGACCTCCCTGCCGCGGATGATCGTGTACCAGGACCCGGCCCCCTCGATCGTGACGTCGTCCACGACGATGTGCCGGTTCACCTGGTAGACCCCCGGCGGCACGTACACCGGCAGGTCCTTGCGCTGCGCGAACGCGATGGCCTTGTCGAACGCGTTCGCGGAGTCCTTGCGCCCGGACGGGTCGGCGCCGAAGAGCAGCACGTTCGCGGCCTTGAGCCGGACGTGCGGGAGCCCGACGACCTCAGAGTCCAGCAGGTCGATGACGGTCCACGCGGCGTCGGTGCCCTGCGGGGCGGTCAACCGGACCTTCGCACCCGCGGGGTACGTGCGACCGAGCAGCAGGCGCTGCTCGTCGTAGAAGTGCATGGGCCGGAACGGGGTGGTGACCGTGGGGGTCGGCGTGGTCGCCGCGGGCACGCAGCCGCACTCCGTGATCCACCAGTCCGGGTGCAGCAGGCCGGCGTTCGGGTCGTTGCTGAACGGGTACTGGTTGTAGAGCCAGGAGTACTGCGAGGTCAGGGTCATGGTCCGCCTGCCGGAGCCGTTCACGGTGACGTCGAGCGGCGCCGTGATGCCGCCGCCGGTGGCCGAGTCGGGGATCGCGTAGCGGACGGTGAGCGCGTTGGCGGCCTTGGGGAGCGTGAACTCGACGTGCTGCCCGGGCTGGAGCTGCACCGCCGAGCGGCCCGACGCCTCCGCGGGCAGCGTGTAGGCGGTGCGGTCGGGCCCGATGACGGTGCCGGTGGTGACGGCCTTCTCCGCCTCCTGCTCGAGGAACGGGACGGTCGCGCCGCGGCCGGTGACCAGGCCCGGGTCGAGCGCGGCCCGGGTGACCGGGGTGGGCACCGGCGCGGGGGGACGTCCGTGGGCCGACGCGGCCGTGCCGGTCGTGACGAGGACGGTGGCGGTCACGACGAGGGCGAGGACACCCGCTCGTCGGACCGGCCAGCTGACTGTGTTCCTCACGGAGCGCCTCCTTGCGCAGCCGGGACGGCTCCGTGGTGACAGGGGGCACGGCGCCGCGTGGACGGGACACACCGTACGGAATGGACAAACGGATAGACAAGAGTGAATAGAGGATTGCAAGAACTTGCGTTCCGTGTGCAATCGCGTCTGGACGGATCCCGGGCGAGACTGGGGGCCATGATCACTCCACCGATCCCCACCCTGACCCTGCCTGGCGGCGAGATCCCCGTGGTCGGGCTGGGCACCTGGCAGTCGGAGGGCGGCGAGGCCGAGCGCGCGGTCAGCGCGGCGCTGCAGCTGGGCTACCGGCACATCGACACGGCCACCGGGTACGGCAACGAGGCCGAGGTCGGCCGGGCCCTGTCCACCGTCGGCATCGACCGCGACGACGTGTTCGTCACCACCAAGCTGCCCCCGGACCACGCCGACCGCGCCCGCCGCACCCTCACGGAGTCGCTCACGGCGCTGGTCACCGACCACGTGGACCTGTGGCTCATCCACTGGCCGCCGAACCGCCAGGCCTCTCCGGAGACGTGGCAGGTGTTCCGCGAGGCGCGCGACGAGGGGCTGGTCCGCTCCATCGGCGTCTCCAACTACTCGATCGCCCAGCTCGACGAGCTGATCGCGGCGACGGGTGAGGCGCCGGCGGTCAACCAGATCCCGTACAGCCCCCGCGACCACGACCCCGACCTGCTGGCGGCCCACCGCGAGCGCGGCGTCGTCGTCGAGGGCTACAGCCCGCTCAAGCGCACCAGCCTGGACTCCCCCGCCCTGGTGTCCGCGGCGCAGGCGCACGGCGTCACCCCCGCGCAGGTCGTGCTGCGCTGGCACGTGCAGCACGACGTCGTGGTCATCCCGAAGTCGACCCGGCAGGAGCGCATCGCCACCAACCTGGACATCCTGGGGTTCGAGCTCACCGAGGAGCAGATGGCGGCGATCGACGCCCTGCGCTGAGCGCTCACTCCAGCAGGTAGGTGTCGTCCGAGGTGGGCGACCAGCCGATGATCATCTCGCCGTAGACCTGCACGTCGAACACGTCCTCGGGGTACGGGACGAAGCGGGTCTGGTCCCCGGTGGCCAGGTCGTAGCCGGTCATCCCCTTGCGGGTCGCGTCGGCGCCGAGCTGCTCGGCGCCGTCCTGGCCACCGTCGAACGCCGTCGAGAGCAGCAGGTCGCGCCCGTCGGTGGCCAGCGCGCCGATCGACGACGAGGGCAGGTCCTGCGTCCAGACGACCGCTCCCGTGCGCCCGTCGAGCGCGGCGATCCCGGTGCTGGTCGTGAGGTACACCCTTCCGCGCACGACCAGCGCGGACCCGGTGGACTGGAGCTCGGCCTCCCACCGGGGGTCCCCGGTCCGCCGGTCCCACGCGTGCAGCTGGTCGGACGAGGTCAGCACGAGGCCCGGCACGCTTCCGTCGTCGACGACGGAGCCGAGCAGCCCTCCCTCGAGCAGCACGTCGGCGTCGGGGTGCCCGTCCGCCGCGAGCAGCGTCGTGGACTGGACCCCCGTGGTGGCGTAGTCCTGGAGGACGAGGTTGCCCGTCACGGCGTCGGTCATGTACCCACCGCCGTACTCGTCGCCGGACGTCGACCACAGGTCCTCTCGGACGGACTCTCCCGACGCGGACAGCAGGCCGAGGCTGCTCCCGATGGAGTAGACGACGACATCCCCCGCACGCATGAAGCCCCAGTACTGCGAGCCCTGCGCGTCGCCGGTCTCGTCGAGGCGCGCGCGGGCGTCGTCGTACGTCCACCGCTCGTCGCCGGTGTCCAGGTCGTACGCGACGACCTCCAGGCGCTCCGCGTCCCGCGTGCCCACCAGCAGGAGCCCGTTCAGCACGGCCAGCTGCGCGTCGGGCTCGACGGCACGCTCGGACAGCACCCGCCCGTCCGCGGGGTCGAGCACCATCGCCCGGGTGGTCGTCGCCGGCACGCGCTCGTCGCCCCCGGCGCTGTCCTCGGCGGTCGCGTAGCGCGTGAAACCGTCGGTCACCAGGCACACCGCGACCGTCGCCACCTCCTCCGGACCGGCGTCCGACTGGCAGCCGCTGCCGAAGCTGTTCTCGAGCGACCCGGCACGCTCGGCATTCGGCCCCAGCAGGGGCGTGGACCAGAGCGTCTCGCCGGAGTCCTTGTCGACCCCGACGAACGCCTGTGACCCGTCGGCGGCGACGTCGAGGCTGGCGCTCACGCCGCCCGCGGCCGTGATCCCGCCCCAGAGCGCGTAGACGTCGGCCCGCGTGATCGTGCGCGCCACGGTCAGCTCGTCCCCGAACGCCGGCAGCACCCCCGGGACGGCGGCGAGCCGGGCGACGGCCGCCCTCTCGCGGGCGTCGACCACCCACTGCGTCGCGACGAGCGAGAGCGCGACCGCCGCGACGCCGACGACGATCCAGCGGCGACCGTGGCGGCGCCGCACGGGCGCCCCGACCTCGTCGATGGAGGGCTCGCCGCCGTCGAGCAGCTCGACCTCCTGCATCCCGCCACGCCGCGCCATGGCGGGACCCTACTCGTTCCTGCTGGTCAGCCGAGCACGGCCAGGCGCCCGTCGTCGCCCCAGCCCAGGAACAGGTGCCCGACCGCGACGCTCGACCGCAGCCCGTCCGGGAGCGGGACACGCCAGACGGTCCGCCCGTCGTCCAGGGCGTAGGCGACGAGCTCGCTGCGGGGTCCGCCGCCGACGGGCTGGTCGGCGGCGACCAGGAGCTCGCCGTCCGTGACCAGGAACCCCGGCACGTTCCCCTCGGCGGTGACCCCCCGCCAGACCACGTCCCCGGACCTGCCGTCGAGCGCGACGACCCCGGCCTGCGTGCTCAGGTACACCCGCCCCCGCAGGACCAGGGCGTTCACCGACGCGACGACGTCGGACTTCCAGCGTGCGTCACCGGTGGACCTGTCCCACCCGCGCACGTTCCCGCCGGAGGTGAGCACCAGGCCCGGCACGCTCCCGTCGTCGACCGTGAACGGCAGCACCTCACCGGGCAGCTCGACGTCCGCACGTCCCCGCTCGACCAGCGTGGACCACAGCCCGCCCGAGCCGCTGCTGTACAGCAGGACGGCGCGGCCGGCGACGGCGTCGACCACGTGGTCCGCGTTCCCGGGCCGGCTGACGCGGAGCACCTGCCCCGAGGGCGAGAGCACCGTGGCGGTCCACCCGGGGATCGTGACGCCGACCAGCCCGTCGACCGCGAACAGGCGCACCTCGCCGGCGAACGCCCTCCGGTCGGCGCCCGCCAGCGGCGGGTCGAACCGCCAGCGCACGTCACCGGTGCGGAGGTCCCGGCCGGTCACCTCGGTCCGGCCGTCCCGGCCGGGCACCCCCACGACTGCGAGCCCCGGCAGCGCGGCGAGCGTGGTCACGCCGGGTGCGGACAGGTCGGCGACCACGTGGCCGTCGGCGGTGTCGAGGAGCACCACGCGGGTGCTCGTCGCGGGCTTGCGGGTCTCGACTCCCTCGTCCCCGTACTGCACGAACCCGTCGCTCACCAGGCACGCCGCCTGCCGGGGTTCGCCCTCGTCCGCCGGGACGGGCACGCACGTGCCTGCCGCCGACCGGTCCAGCGACCGCGCCCGGGCCGGGTCGGCCCCGACCAGCAGCGTCGAGAACCGCCGCTCCCCAGTGCGCTGGTCGAGCGCGACGAAGGACTGGGACCCGTCGTCGTCGACGGACAGGCCGAGCACGGCGCCGCCGACCTCGATGCCCTGCATGAGCACGCTCGTCGCCGCGGGGTCCGGCCGCCACAGGACCGTGACGTCGGCGCCGATCGCCCGGACGACGCCCGGGGTGGCTGCCAGCCGGGCCGACGCCGCACGCTCCCGGACGTCGAGGACCACCTGCGTCCCAGCCAGCACCGCGACCCCCGCGACGACCGCCCCCGCGACCCACCGCCAGGCGCCCGTGCGCGCCGCGGGCGGCTCGGGGGCAGGCGCGGACGGCCCGGCCACCTCGTCGAGCTCGACGTCCTGCATCGCGCCGCGCGACATGGCCGGACCCTAACCCCGGCAGACGGGGACGGCGCGCGCAGGACCCGCGCTCAGGTCACCAGCGGTGGGCGACGTCCACCACCACCCGGGAGCTGGTGCCCGGCCCGTCGAGGACGAAGACGCGGAACGGCAGCCGCGCACGCACACCGAGCCCGATGCTCGTGTACCCCTCGTACGAGCCCGCGTACACGACCTGGCGGAACGTCCGGTAGCCCGCGACGTCCGTCAGCTCGAGCTCGTTCGCCGGGTAGTACGTCGGCACGTAGTTGTGCGTGTACGCCGGGTCGTTCACCGCGATCTGGAGCGCGGCGCCGCCACGCGTCGCGATGGGGAACCCGGAGCCGTCCTGGAGCACCTGCGGCACGTAGGCCACGGTGTACCCGCCCACGTCCCCGCGGACGTCGATGACGAGCCGGTCGTAGCAGGTGTGCCGGCCGGTGCGGACGTTCTCCACCGGCGCCTGGGACATGCCCGGCGCCGACTCCGCGAGCGAGCCCCACACCAGGCCGCAGTAGGGCGCGGCCGTGGCAGGCGACGCCGGGAGGACCAGGAACGTGCCCACCAGCAGCACGACCGACAGGAATGCACGCTTCATCGCACGACCCCCTACGTCGCCCGGGCTTCACCGATGAAGACCCGATCGTCCAGTTTACGGCCGCGCTCGCCTGACATAACGGGTGAAAGTGGTCACCAGCGGTGGGCGACGTCCACCACCAGCCGCGACGACGTGCCGGGCCCGTCCAGGGTGAGCACGCGGAACGGCAGCCGCGCGCGCACGCCGATGCCCAGGCTCGTGTAGCCCTCGAACGTCCCCGCGTAGACCACCTGCCGGAACGTCCGGTAGCCCGTCACTTCCGACATCTCGGCGGAGTCGTCGATGAAGAAGTACGGGTAGAGGACGTAGTCCAGGGTCGGGTTGTTCACCGTGACCTGCAGGGACGCGCCGCCCCGCGTCGGGATCACGTAGCCCGAGGCGTCCTGGGTCACCTCGTCGACGTAGCGCACCGTGTAGCCGCCGACGTCGCCGCCGATGTCGACGACGAACCGGTCGTAGCACGCGTGCCGGCCGGTCCGGACGCCGGCCACCCCCGCCTGCGCGAGGCCCGGTGCCGACTCCTGCAGCGACCCCCACACCAGGCCGCAGTAGGGCGCCGCCGTGGCAGGCGACGCCGGGACGATCAGGAACGTGCCCACCAGCAGCACGACCGACAGGAATGCTCGCCTCATCGCACGACCCCCTGAGCCGCGCGGGCCTTCACCGTTGAAGACCCGACCGTCAAGTTTACGACCGCGCGGCTGCGCCCTCACGGGTGAAAGAGCGGGCACGGCGACGCCCGGCCGCCAGGGGGAGGGGGTGGCGGCCGGGCGTCGCGGGTGCGGGGCTACCGCAGCCCGTTGGACAGCGCGCTGATCAGCTCGCCGTTGGACGTGTCACCGGACAGCTCCCAGAAGAAGGCGCCGCCGAGACCCTTGTTCTTGGCCCACGTCGTCTTGCCGGCCAGGGTGCCGGGCGTGTCGTAGCCCCACCACTCCGAGCCGCACTTGGCGTACGCGGTGCCACCGACCGTGCCCGTGGCCGGGCACCGGGTCTTGAGGACCTTGTAGTCCTCGATCCCCTGCTCGTAGGTGCCGGGTGCCGCACCCGACGCGGAGCCACCCGGGGCGGTCTGCGAGACCCCGGTCCAGCCGCGGCCGTAGAAGCCGACGCCGAGCAGGATCTTGCTCGCCGGGATCCCCTTGCCGATGAGCTTGTCGACGGCGGCCTCGGTGTTGAAGCCCGCCTGCGGGATGCCCGCGTAGGAGGTCAGGGGCGAGTGCGGCGCCGTCGGACCCGTCGGGTTGAACGCTCCGAAGTAGTCGTACGACATCGGCATGATCCAGTCGAGCTTCTGCGCCCCACCGGCGTAGTCGGCGGCGTCGATCTTGCCGCCGTTGCTGCCGTCGGCCGTGATGGCCGCGGTGATGAGCTTGCCGGTACCGAACTTGTTGCGCAGCGCGGTGATGACGTTGTTGAACGCCGCCGGCCCGCTCGAGTCGCACGACAGGCCACAGGCGTTCGGGTACTCCCAGTCGATGTCGATGCCGTCGAAGAGGCCGGCCCAGCGGGAGTCGTTGAGCAGGTTGTAGCAGGAGTTGGCGAACGCGGTCGGGTTGGCCGCCGCCTGCGTGAAGCCGGACGACCAGGTCCAGCCACCGAACGACCAGATGACCTTGAGGCCGGGGTGCATGGCCTTGAGCTTCTTCAGCTGGTTGAAGTTGCCGCGCAGCGGCTGGTCCCACGTGTCGGCGACGCCGTCGACCGAGTCGGCCGCGGTGTACGCCTTGTCGTAGGCCGCGTACGAGTCACCGATCGAGCACTGGCCGCCGGTCGTGTTGCCGAACGCGTAGAGGATGTGGGTCAGCTTGGACGCCGAGCCGCTCGTCTCGATGTTCTTCACGTGGTAGTTGCGGCCGTACACGCCCCACTCGGCGAAGTAGCCGACGAGCTTCTTGCCACCCGGGGGCGGCGGCGTGGTGGTGGTCGGCGTCGGGGTGGGCGTCGGGGTCGTGGTGGTCGTCGGGGTCGGTGTGCTGGTGGGTGTCCCACCGGTACAGGCCACGCCGTTGATGCTGCACGTCGTCGGGCTCTTGAACGGCCCCGTCGCCACGTAGCCCCACGTCAGGGAGGCGCCGGGCGCCAGCGTCGCCGCCCAGCTCTTGTTCTTGGCCGTGTAGTGGCTGCCGCTGCGCGTGACGTCGGCGTCCCACGAGCTGCTGATGGTGTCCCCGGCCGGGAGGTCGAACTCGATCGTCCAGCCGTTGACGACCGTCGTCCCGGCGTTGGTGACCTTGACGTTGACCTGGTGGCCGTTGCCCCAGTCGCCGGCGGAGGTGAACGTGGCGCTGATCGAGCCTGCGGCGAACGCCGGCTGGCTCGCGACCAGCGCGGCGATCAGCGTGATGACCGCGGCGAGGGCCGTGGCGATCAGGGCGGGACGTCGTCGTCCCGCCGGGGTCTGGCTGGAGTGTCTGGCGAAAGCCATCGTGCGGTCCCCTGTCCATCGTCGGAGCGTCGAATATGTAAGGAGTGTGTACTAATGGTTCACAAGGACGGTAACCGGGGTCACAGCCCGAAGTCAACGGTTGGCGGCACATCCACGGGAATCGTTCGGGTGACTGCGAGACGCGCATTGAGTGCCACGGGCGCAGACGGAATGCGCTGTCCCCGCGGCCCTGTCGCCCTGTCGGGAATGTCCGGAACGGGTCGCGTCGGCTCCGCATCGTGGCTGCTGGACACGTGTCAGCGTTCCCCGGCGCAGGCGACCCTGGCCGCTCGGAGCGGGAGCAGACGAGCGCATGGTGCCCCGAAGAATGACCGGTCGCCGACATTGTCCGAGCGCATTGTTCCCGCCGCCGACGAATAGGTACGACCGGCGCGAATTCTGGGCGCTGGCACCCCCGCGAACGCAATTGTCCGTCCGGCGCGTCTCGGCGCTCCTCCTCTGTGAAGGCTCGCGTGTCGCTGCCGGACGTGTCGGTGGTGGCGCGCACCATGGACGGGAGCGAGCACGAAGGAGTGGGGACATGACGCTCGTCGAGGAGCACCACCGGGTCGCACCCGAGGTCGAGGCAGGGGTGCGGCGTGAGCACGCGGGGGCCACCTGGTTCCAGCTCGCGTCGGCCACCAGCCGCGCGCACCACGAGCTGGACGACGCCCGCCGCGGTCACGACGACCACGCCCTCCGGTGCGCGCTCGACCGGCACACGGTGCTGGAGCAGCTGCTGGCCGAGGCGACCGAACAGCTGCACCCGCCGCACTGAGGACGGGCTAGCGACGGACCCTGTCGTCCGACGGGTCCCAGCCGGGCCGGACCGCACGGCTCCCCGCACGGTCGGAGCGGGTGCGGTAGACCACGTACGGCCGCCACAGGTAGAAGATCGGCACGCTCAGCACGTGCACCAGACGCGTGAACGGCCAGAGCGCGAACAGGAGCATCGCGACCATCGCGTGCGCCTGGAACCCGAACGGCGCGTCCGCCATGAGCTCCGGCTTCGGCTGGAACAGGAAGATGCCCCGGAACCACTCGGACACGCCCGTGCGGTAGTTGTAGTGCCCGTTGAGGTTGAGCACGGAGCCGGCGATCGTGTTCCAGACCCCGAGCACGATCACCAGGGCGAGGAAGAGGTACATGACCTTGTCCATCTTCGTCGTGGCGCTGAACACCGGCCCCACCGTGCGGCGGCGGTAGATCAGCAGGCTCAGCCCGACGAGCGTGCAGAACCCGGCCACGGCGCCGATCGACACGGCCATGACGTGGTACAGCTCCTCGGAGATCCCCACCGCCGACGTCCAGCTCTCCGGGATGCCGAGGCCCATGACGTGCCCCAGGAACACCGCGAGGATGCCGAAGTGGAACAGCGGGCTCCCCCAGCGCAGCAGCCTGCTCTCGTACAGCTGCGACGAGCGCGTGGTCCAGCCGAACTTGTCGTACCGGTACCGCCACACGTGCCCGCCGACGAAGAACGCGAGGCACACGTACGGGATGACGACCCAGAGGAGGACGGCGCTCATCGCGGCATCCCCGCCATCGCGCCGTAGGGCTCGAGCCCGACCTGCTCTCCCGGGGGACCCTCGGCGGCCAGGCGTGCCACCGCCTCCCGCTCGTCACCCTTCAGCGGCGGCAGCGTCGCGCAGACCGCCGCCAGCGCGGCCGCCCACGGGGAGCCGCGGTCGACCAGCGCGAGCCGGAGCAGCTCCAGGCCGGCCCGGTGCTCGAGCAGCAGGCGGGTGCCGGCGTCGACGTCGGCGGTGGCGCTGAACTCCAGGACGACGCACAGGTGGTCGGGCAGCTCGTCGGCGCTGATCTCGAGGCCGGACGCCCGGAACGCGCGCTTGAACGCGAGCAGCGCCATGCCGCGCTCCCGGGTGTCGCCGTAGGCGTAGTACGTCAGGTACAGGCAGATCTTGCGGCGCAGGTCGAAGGTGTCGACGTACTCCGCGGTCAATGCGGTGAGCGGCGTGGCCTCCAGGTGGTCGAACAGGGGCTCGAAGGCCCGCGTCGGCGCGACCGCGCGCAGGTCCGGGACCTGCGCGACCAGCTCGGCCGTCGGGTACTCCAGCAGCAGTGCCGCGATCCGGTGGATCAGCGCCCGGGTGCGGGCGTCGTCGCGCGTCACGAGGGGTCCTTCCGCTGGGGGAACAGTCCGGGGGGCGGGGAGCCCTTGCCGTCCCAGTTCAGCAGGTTCACGCGGCCGCCCTGCCCTCCGGTGGGGGTGACCTCGTCGGCCGTCTGCCGATCCTTGAGCGCCCGGAAGTTCTCCACGGCCAGCGGGGTGCCGGCTCCCGAGCCCTCGCCGAAGGGGCCCGATCCGCCCATGCCGGGCCCGCCGTCGTAGTCGAGGCTGCACTCGGTGGCGATCTCCTCCAGACCGTGCGCGGCCTCCGCGTGCGCGGCCGGGATGACGTACCGCTCGTCGTACTTGGCGATGGCCAGCAGGCGGTACATGTCGAGCATCTCCCGCTCGGTCATGCCGACGGCCGCGGGGATCGACGGGTCGGCGTCGCGACCCATCGAGATGTCCCGCATGTAGGAGCGCATCGCGGCGAGCTTCTTCAGCACCCCCGTCACCGGCACCGTGTCCCCCGCGGTGAACAGCTCGGCCAGGTACTCCACCGGGATGCGCAGCTGGTCGATGGCCGCGAACAGGTTGCCCGTGGCCTCGGCGTCCTCACCGGTCTCCGCGACCGCGTCCACGACGGGCGACAGCGGCGGGATGTACCAGACCATCGGCATCGTCCGGTACTCGGGGTGCAGGGGCAGGGCCACCTTGAACGTGCTGATCAGCGCCCAGATCGGGGAGCGCTGGGCCGCCTCGATCCAGTCGTGCGGGATGCCCGCGCGCTCGGCCTCCCGGACCACCGCGGGGTCGTTGGGGTCGCAGAACACCCCGCGCTGCGCCTCCAGCAGGTCGTGCTCGTCGGTGACGGATGCGGCCTCGAGCACCTTGTCGGCGTCGTACAGGACCAGGCCGAGGTAGCGCAGGCGGCCGACGCACGTCTCCGAGCAGACGGTCGGCAGGCCCACCTCGATGCGCGGGAAGCAGAACGTGCACTTCTCGGCCTTGCCGGTGCGGTGGTTGAAGTAGATCTTCTTGTACGGGCACCCGGTCACGCACTTGCGCCAGCCCTTGCACTGGTCCTGGTCGACCAGCACGATCCCGTCCTCGGCGCGCTTGTAGATGGCGCCCGAGGGGCACGACGCCGCGCAGGACGGGTTGAGGCAGTGCTCGCAGATGCGTGGCAGGTAGAACATGAACGTCTGCTCGAACTCGAACTTGATCTTGGTGGAGACCCTGGCCAGGATCGGGTCGCCCGCGAGGGTCGCCGCGCTGCCGCCCAGGTCGTCGTCCCAGTTGGCGCTCCACCCGATCTGCATCGGCTCGCCGCTGATGAGGGAGCGGGGCCGGGCCACCGGCGTGTGCTCCTGCAGCGGCGCGGTGGTCAGGGTCTCGTAGTCGTACGTCCACGGCTCGTAGTAGTCGTCGAGCGACGGCATCTTGGGGCTGACGAAGATCGTCGCCAGGTTCTTCAGCCGACCGCCGGCCCGCAGCTTGAGCCGGCCGCGCTTGTTGAGCTTCCAGCCGCCCTGCCAGCGCTCCTGGTCCTGGTACGTCCTGGGGTAGCCCTGTCCCGGACGCGTCTCCACGTTGTTGAACCACACATACTCGGTGCCGGCTCGGTTGGTCCACGCCTGCTTGCAGGTCACCGAGCACGTGTGGCAGCCGATGCACTTGTCGAGGTTCATCACCATCGACATCTGCGCCATGATCCGCATCAGTACTGCACCTCCTGCGAGCGCCGGCGGATGACTGTCACTTCGTCGCGCTGGTTGCCCGTCGGGCCGAGGTAGTTGAACGCGAAGGTCAGCTGGGCGTAGCCGCCGATGAGGTGGCTGGGTTTCATGAGGATGCGGGTCAGCGAGTTGTGGATGCCACCGCGCTTGCCGGACGTCTGCGACCGCGGGACGTCGATGAGCCGGTCCTGCGCGTGGTGCATGTAGACCGTGCCCTCGGGCATCCGGTGGGAGACGATCGCGCGGGCGACGACGACGCCGTTGCGGTTGACCGCCTCGATCCAGTCGTTGTCGGCGACGCCGATCTTGTCGGCGTCCTTCTGGCTCATCCAGATGCCCGGCCCGCCGCGCGACAGGCTGAGCATCAGCAGGTTGTCCTGGTACTCGGAGTGGATGGACCACTTGTTGTGCGGGGTCAGGTACCGCACCGCGATGCCGAGCTCCCCGTTGGTCCCGATCTGCGGCTCCCCGAACAGGGCAGCCATGTTCAGGGGCGGGCGGAAGACCGGCAGGTTCTCCCCGAGCTCGGTCATCCAGTCGTGGTCGAGGAAGAAGTGCTGGCGCCCCGTGAGGGTGTGCCAGGGCTTGAGCCGTTCGACGTTGATGGTGAACGGCGAGTAGCGCCGGCCGCCCGACTCGGAGCCGGACCACTCGGGGGACGTGATGACCGGCGTCGGGGCGGCCTGCGTGTCCGCGAACGTCACCTGCTTGCCCTCGTGCTCGGCCGCCAGGTCCGCGAGCCTGCGGCCGGTGCGCTTCTCGAGCGTGTGGAACCCCTCGGTGGCCAGGTGCCCGTTGGTGGTGCCGGACATCGCCAGGATCGCCTCGCACACGTGCACGTCCCGCTGCAGCGACGGCCGTCCGTCGCCCGCTCCCCCGCGCACCAGCCCGTTCTTCTTGCCCAGGTACTCGATGGGCTTGGTCAGGTCGAACGTGATGCCCTTGGTGGTCGCGCCGAGCGACGACGCCAGCGGACCGAGCGCCCCCAGCTTGTCGGCCACGGCCGGGTAGTCCCGCTCGACCACCACCAGCTTGGGCATCGTCACGCCGGGCACCGGGTCGCACTCCCCCGTCTTCCAGTCGCGCACGATGCCGGACGGGGTCGCCATGGCATCCGGGGTGTCGTGCGTCAGGGGTACCGCGACGACGTCCTGCCGGACTCCGAGGTGGGTTCTTGCCAGGGCGCTGAACGCCTTGGCGATCTCGTGGAACGCGTCGAAGTCGGTGCGGGTCTGCCACGGCGGCGAGATGGCCGGGTTGAACGAGTGCACGAACGGGTGCATGTCGGTGCTGCTCAGGTCGTACTTCTCGTACCAGGTGGCCGCCGGCAGGACGACGTCGGAGAACACCGTGGTCGACGTCATCCGGAAGTCGAGGGTGAGCAGGAGGTCGAGCTTGCCGCGGGGTGCCTCGTCCCGCCAGACCACGTCCCGGGGCCGGTGCTCGGGCGGCGCCTCCTCGGCGCGCAGGGACGAGTCGGTGCCCAGCAGGTGCTCGAGGAAGTACTCGTTGCCCTTGGCGGAGCTGCCCAGCAGGTTGGACCGCCAGATGGTCAGCACGCGCGGGAAGTTCTCGGGCGCGTCGGGGTCCTCGCCGGCGAACCGCAGCGAGCCGTCCTGGAGCGCAGCGGGGATGTACTCCGTGGCCGGGGTCCCGGAGGCGGCCACGTCGTCCGCGAGCGTCAGCGGGTTGCGGTCGAAGGTCGGGTACGACGGCATCCACCCCAGCCGCGCCGACTGCGCGAGCACGTCCGCCGTGGTCATCCCCGCCCAGAGCCCGCCGGACTTGCTCGCCGCCAGCGCGTCCGCGCCGAACTGGTCGTACCGGAACTGGTCGGTGTGCAGGTACCAGTACGCGGTCTGGATCATGTTCCGCGGCGGCCGCGACCAGTCGAGGGCGTTGGCGTACAGGCCGTACCCGGTGATCGGGCGCACCTTCTCCTGACCGACGTAGTGCGCCCACCCGCCGCCGTTCACGCCCTGGGTGCCGCACAGGGCGGTGAGCGTGAGGAACGCGCGGTAGATCGTGTCGGCGTGGAACCAGTGGTTGGTGCCGGCGCCCATGAGGATCATGGACCGGCCCTTGGACTCCTCCGCGTTCGCTGCGAACTCGCGGCCGATCTTCTCCGCCTTGGCGGCCGGCACCCCGGTGATCGCCTCCTGCCACGCAGGGGTGCAGGGCGAGTCGGCGTCGTCGTACCCGGCGGCCCACGTCCCGGGCAGTCCCGGACGCCCGACGCCGTACTGCGCGAGCATCAGGTCGAACACCGTGGTGACCGTCCGGCCGGCCACCTGCCGCGTCGGGACGCCCCGCAGGATCGCCCCGGCGGAGCCGTCGACCGCATCGAACCGCGGGAGGGTGACCGCAGCGGTCCCCGAACCCGGTCCCTCTGCCGAGAGCTGCGGCTGCACGTCAGCCAGGTCCAGGTTCCAGCGACCCTCCCCCTCGGCGCCGAATCGGAACCCGAGCGACCCGTTCGGTACGACGGGCTGCCCGGTCGCCTCGTCGAGCAGGACCGTCTTGAACTGCGCGTTCTCGGAGACCTCGCCCAGGTCCGCAGCCGTGAGGAACTTGCCGGGCACGAACCCGGCTCCGTCGGGGTCAGGGTCCAGCGTGATCAGGAACGGCAGGTCGGTGAACTGCTTCACGTAGCTGTCGAAGTACGCCGTGGTCCGCGCGACGAAGAACTCGCGCAGGATCACGTGCCCCATCGCCATCGCCAGCGCGCCGTCGGTGCCGGGCGCCGGGGCGAGCCACTCGTCGGCGAACTTCACGTTGTCCGCGTAGTCGGGCGACACCGCGACGACCTTCTGGCCCCGGTACCGCGCCTCGACCATCCAGTGCGCGTCGGGTGTCCGGGTCACGGGCACGTTCGAGCCCCACATGATCAGGTACCCGGCGTCCCACCAGTCCCCCGACTCGGGCACGTCGGTCTGGTCACCGAACACCTGCGGGGAGGCCACCGGCAGGTCCGCGTACCAGTCGTAGAAGGAGAGCATCGGGGCACCCAGCAGCGCGTAGAACCGGGCGCCGACCCCGTGCGACACCATCGACATCGCCGGGATCGGTGAGAACCCCGCGATCCGGTCGGGGCCGTGCTCCTTGATCGTGTGCACGTGCGCGGCGGCCACCATCTCGACCGCCTCGGCCCACGACGCCCGCACCAGCCCGCCCTTGCCGCGTGCCGCCTTGTACCGCGCGGACCGGACGGGATCGCCGACGACGTCCGCCCACGCCAGCACGGGATCGCCGAGCCGTGCCCGGGCCTCGCGGTACATCTCCAGCAGCAGGCCGCGGACGTACGGGTACCGCACTCGCGTGGGCGAGTACGTGTACCAGGAGAACGCGGCGCCACGCGGGCAGCCCCGCGGCTCGTACTCGGGGCGGTCCGGGCCGGTCGACGGGTAGTCCGTCTGCTGGGCCTCCCACGTGATGATGCCGTCCTTGACGAACACCTTCCACGAGCACGACCCCGTGCAGTTCACGCCGTGCGTCGAGCGGACCACCTTGTCGTGGCTCCAACGGTCCCGGTAGAACGTGTCCGCGTCGCGCCCGCCGATCTGGTGCAGCGTGCGCAGGTCCGCCGACACCTCGTTCTTGCGCAGGAACCGGCGCGTCTTGAGCAGCGCCTCGACGACGCCCTCGTCCAGTCCGGCCATGGCTGCTCCCTAGCTGATGGTCGTGGCGGCCGCACGTGCGCGGGCGGCCCGGCGGACCGGACCCCGGGTGAACCAGGCGACGGCGAACGCGCTGACGGCCAGCAGCACGTAGCCCAGGCTGTAGTCGCCGACCAGGTCGAAGACGGCTCCCATCACGAGCGGCGGGAAGAAACCGCCGAGGCCGCCCGCGGCGCCGACGATGCCCGTCACCGCGCCGACCTTGTCCTGCGGCGCCACCTGCGCGACCAGGGCGAACACTGCGCCGGAGGAGGCACCGAGCGCCGCGGCCAGGCCGAGGAACGCGACCGTGGCCAGCGGGACCAGCGGCAGCTCGAGGGCCGCGACGAGCGCCAGGGCGCCGGTGACGACGAAGGCCGCGAGCAGCACCGGCACGGGGCCCACCCGGTCGGAGAGCGTGCCGCCGACCGGGCGCATGGCCACCGCGAGCACGACGAACCCCGCAGTCCGGGCGGCGGCGTCGGCGGCGGTGAGGTCGTACGCGTTCACCAGGTAGGTGGGCAGGTAGACGCTGAACGCGACGAAGCCGCCGAACCCCAGCGCGTACAGCAGGGACAGCTGCCCGGTCGCCGGGATGCGGGCGGTCGCCCAGGTGCGGGAGAGGAACGAGCCCTGCGGGACCGGTCGGTCGGGCTTGTCCCGCAGCAGCAGCCCCGAGGCGACGGCGTAGACCGCGAGCACGCACGCGACGAGCACGAACGGCGCCTCGCGTCCGTACGCGTCCGCGATCCGCACCGTGGTGAACGCCGAGATCGCGGTGCCGCCCATGCCCAGCCCGAACAGCCCCAGCGCGGTCCCCCGACGCGCGGGCGCGAACCACTGGTTGACCGCCGGCACCCCGATCGCGAACGCGGTGCCGCCGAGCCCGAGGAAGAACCCGCCGACGAGCATCGCCACGTACGTCTCCGCGACGAACCCGATGAAGAGCACCGGCAGGATCGTCAGGACCGTGACCGTCGGGAACATCCGCCGCGAGCCGAACCGGTCGGTCAGCGCGCCGACCGGGATGCGGCCGAGGGACCCCACGATGACCGGGACCGCGACCAGCACCGACTGCTGGACCCCCGTGAGGCCCAGCTCCTTGCCGTACGAGTTGGCGAGAGGGCTGATCAGCGCCCACGCCCAGAAGTTGACCAGGAATCCGAGCATCGCGATGACGAGCACCCGCACCGCGATGCGTCCGTCGGACCGGTCGGCCATCACACCCCCCGAAGCTCGGCCGGGGCGTCATTGCCCGAACCTGGCGTGCTTCGGAAGTTAGCACTGGAGGGCCCGGGCGCGGGCCTAAACCTCCCCGGGAAGGGCCGTCCGGATCACGATGCGGGTCCATGCCCCGAGGTACAGGCGGTCGCCGTCCTCGATCTCGCGGCGCTGGCCCGCGGGGATCGGGGTGGTCGGCAGCGGGTCGCCCGCGCGCGCCACGTAGGTGCCGTTGGCGGACTGCAGGTCCTCCACCCACCAGCGCTGGCCGTCGGTGTTGAGCTGGCAGTGCCGGCGCGACACCCCGGAGTCCGTCCCGCAGTCGACCGCGGGGTGGATGTTGCGGGACGCGGACGGGCGGCCGACGAGCAGGCTGCGCTCGCGCAGGGGCACCAAGCCGGGAAGACCGGCCGACGGCATGGGGTCCTCGGGCTTCTGCGCGGCGTACCAGTCGGGGTCCACCCAGACCTCGGCCACCCAGGACTCCTCGCCGTCCGGGGCGGGGGTCGGGAGCGCCGCGGCCACGGGGTCGGGA
>NZ_CAURTV010000015.1:0-53929 GCF_963527515.1 uncultured Cellulomonas sp.
GGCCGGACTGCTCTCCCCCGGCATGCGGGTGGACGTGCTGGCCGCCACGGCCGAGGGCGGCCCGGGCGGGGTGGTCGCGACGCGGGCGCTCGTCCTCCCGGTCGCGCGGCAGGACCGGGCCGGCGGCGCCCTGGGGCTCGGCGGTTCCGGTGACACGTCGGTCCCCGTCCTGCTCGCCGTCTCCCCGACCGAGGCACCCGGTCTGGCCGGGGCCGCCGCTTCTGCCTTGCTCTCGGCGGTCGTCGTGCCATGATCGTCCGATCCGGACCGGTATGACGGGAGACCCGGCTCATCCCCACCTCCCCGCACTCGCACGAGCACCACCTCAGACCGACCACGAGTGGCTGCAGAAGGCGGCCACGGACCGAAGGGAACCGCGAAGATGCTCCAGGGATTCAAGGACTTCATCTCACGCGGAAACGCGATCGAGCTGGCCGTCGGTGTCGTGATCGGTGCCGCGTTCGGCGCGGTCGTGCAGTCGCTGGTCGACGGGTTCATCGGGCCGCTGATCTCGGCGATCCTCGGTCAGACGGACCTGAGCCAGGTCTGGATGTTCGAGCTCAACAACGCGGTGTTCTCGTTCGGGCTGATCCTGCAGGCGCTGATCCTGTTCCTGTTCACCGCCGCCGCCGTCTACTTCTTCATCGTCGTGCCCATGAACGCCATGGCGGCCCGCCGCAAGCGCGGCGAGGAGGTCGAGCCCGTGGCTCCGGCCGAGGACGTCCTGGTGCTGCAAGAGATCCGCGACCTGCTGGCCCGCAACCTCACCCCGGCGATCGTCAACGACGCGGGACGGGGCGCCACGACGCCGCCGCCGTCGGTCCCGCCGGCCGTCTGACCGCCGTCTCGACACGCGCCTCGGGTGGTGCCCGCTACGGGCACCACCCGGGCCGTTCGTCGTCTACCGGAGAGCGGCCAGGAACGCGAGGGTGCGCTCCGTGAGCAGCTGCGCGGCCTCCGGGCGGTACGACGGCAGGCTGGAGTCGGCGAACAGGTGCTGGTCGCCCGGATACACGAAGAGCTCCGCGTCCGACGCCTCCGACACCAGCGCCCGCGCCGCGTCGAGGTCGCCCTCACCGGCGAAGAAGGGGTCGGCGTCCATCCCGTGGACCTGCACGGGCACACCCGCCGGCCACGGGCTGTCGAACTCCGCGGTCGGCACGCACGAGTGGAAGAACAGGGCGCCGCGAGCCCCCGGGCGCGTCTGCGCGAGCATCTGCGCCGGCAGCACCCCGAGGGAGAACCCGGCGTAGACCAGCTCGGCGGGCAGGGTGTCCACCGTGTGCTGCCCGCGGCCCATGACGGTGCCGAACCCCACCTCGTCCGCGTAGGCCAGACCCGACTCCAGGTCCGCGAACACGTGCCCGTCGAACAGGTCGGGGACGTGCACCACGTGGCCCGCGGAGCGCAACGTCTCGGCGAACTCCTGGACGCCGGGCGTGAGCCCCTGCGCGTGGTGGAACAGCAGGACCTCGGCCATGGAACTCTCCTTCGCTCGGTGCACGGACCCGCTGATCGTCCCGCAGCGGTCCGACACGCGCGCGTCACCAGTGCGGAGGCTTGTCCCGGCTCAGGCGGTCGTCGTTCGAGCCGCCCTCGGCCTCGCCCCAGCCGACGTCGGTGTCGTCGGCGCTGCGCGTAGCCACCACCGGCTCGGCAGCGGTGACGCTCGGCTCAGGGGCGGCCGTCGGCGCCGGGCTCGTCGGCAGGGCGGGGTGCGTCGAGACCAGCACGGCGTCGTCGGTCCCGACCGTGCCGGCGTGCCGCACCGCACGGCGCGACCGGCGCACGGGTGCTCCCTCGGCGGACGTCATGCCCCGATGATCCCACCACCGCCCGGCGGTCGGGTCAGCGCATCCCGCGGGTGATGGCGCTGCGTACCGCCGTGTCGATGCGGTAGGAGCGGCGCGTGATGCCCAGCTCGTCGCGCAGCGCCGCGGCCAGCTCCTCTCGGGTGCGCTCCTGCTCGTCCGACTGCAGCCACGCCACCAGCTCGTCGAGCTGGTCGTCGCTGTAGGCGCCGATGGGGAGCCCGCGGCGGACGTCGGGGCGCTGCCGGGTGGGCACGGCGAGAGCGAGCTGGAGGGCACGGCTCGGCGGGCGGGCGTCGTCGGGCTCCGGCTCAGGCTCCGCCGAAGGCGAAGGCGAAGGCGAAGACGAAGGCTCGTCGACGACCTCGACCACGGACCACGCACCGGTCTGCGCAGGCGGCTCGGGCGACGGCCGCGGGGACGGGGACGGGCGGGGAGCCGACGGTGTCGGCAGCTCCTCGACGTCGTCGGTCTCCTCGATCAGGCCGAGCTGCAGCGGGGCGCTGCGCGGTGCCGACGGGGCGGGCACGCGGGCGTGCACCGCGCGCCGGATGCGGTCGACCTCGGCCTGCGGGTCCATGAACGCGGCCGCGGACCAGACCCGCACGACGCTCCAGCCCACGCGCTCGAGGCGGTCGGCGGTGAGCCGGTCGCGGACGCGGACGCTGGGTTCCGCGGTGTACTGCGCGTCGTCGGTGAGGACGGCGACGAGCATCTGGCCGGGCAGGTCGGGGTGGCCGACGACGAGCGGGATGCGGTCGCCGCCGGGGATGCCGTGGTCCGCCTCGACCAGCAGCCCGTGCTTCCAGAGCCGCTCGGCGAGGTCGAGCAGCAGGCGGTCGGGCTCGCTCGACGCCGCCAGCGCCTCGTCGGCCGCGGCGGTGGCCTGGGCCAGGGACCGCAGCAGCGGGTCGGTGGGCTCGGGGGGCGTCACCAGGTCGGAGACGTCGTCGCCGGCACCGCGGCGGGCCACGAACGCGAGCAGGCCCGCCAGCAGCCGCGGGCCCGGGCCGCGCAGGCGCTCCGGGTCGAGGTCGTCGGCACCGAAGCACGACACCACCGTGAGGCGGTGCCGGGTGGAGCCGAGGGCGTCGAGCAGCAGCGCGTCGCCGCCCGGCGTGGAGATCGGCCCGAACGTGTGCAGCACGCGGCGGTGCGGGGTCCGGCCGAAGCCGAGCGACAGGATGATCGCCTCGCGGCGCAGCCCCGCGACGTTGGGCAGGTCGGTGACGACGAACGGGTCCACGCGGCCGGAGTCGAAGAAGGCAGCGAGCGCCGGGTTGCCGCGGACCTCGGACAGGACCGCCTCGCGGATCGCCTCGGCGTGGGTCGAGGTCGCCGTGATGACGGCGAGCGTCTCCTCGGGGCGCGACAGCGCGTGGGTGAGCACCAGCTCGACCACGTGCTCGACCTCCTCGCGCGTGGAGTCCACGGAGCCGGTCTCGCCGTCGGGCATGCCCGTGCCGTCGACGACGTCCAGGCCGACCAGCGGCCGGTGCTGTGGCAGGGGCGTCGGGCGCAGCACGCCCGCGTAGCCGTGCGCCGCGAGGAACGCCGTGAGGTACGGGTCCCGCCGGGAGGAGTCCGCGCGCAGCGCCACCGACGGCAGCACCGCCGCCAGCTCGCGCACGGCGCTGCCCGAGGCGCAGCGGGCGTCACCGACCACGACCACCTGGCGACCGCGCGCGACGGCGGCGAGGGCCACCTCCACGGGCAGGTGCGCGGCGGAGTCGATGACCACGAGGTCCACCGTGCGGGTGGGCGGCAGGACCTGGGGCACCAGCATGGGGCTGGCGGCGATGACCGGCCGCAGCCGGCGCGCCACGTCGGGGTGCCGCACGATCGTGTCCCGCAGGGACGTCAACCGCTCCTCGACGAGGTCGCCGAACAGCGCCTCGGCCTGCTCGCGGTGCTGGCGCAGGGCGTGCGAGACATGACCCACGACGGCGCCGAGCACCGGCCCGGACAGGCTGGCCACGTGCGCGCGGTCGAGCGTCGCGTACTGGGCGGACAGGGCGCCGAGCGCGGCACCGTCGTACCCGGCGAGCGCCGGGTCCGCGCCGAGGATCTGCTCGACGACGGTGCTCCACCAGGCCAGGTCGAGCTCGGCCGGCGCCAGGGCGGGGTCGATGCGGCGGGTCGCCAGGTCGTCGACGAGGGCTCCGAGGCCCGCCGACCGGAGCCGGTGCAGCAGAGCCGTGCGGTCGGGGAGGTCCGTGAGCGCGTCCGTGTCCGACCGCAGCCGGGTCAGGCGCTCGGTCAGCGCGGCGAACGGCAGGCCGGGCAGGCCCGCGCCGCCGGGGGTCGTGGCGAGCACCTCCTCGAGAGCGTCGAGGTCGGTCCGGACCGCGGCGAGCTCCTCCTCGATGTGCTCGAGCCCGTCGGGCAGCCGCGGCCAGCCCCCGGACGGGCAGTGCGCCTGCCAGACCTCGCGCCGGGCCTGCACCTCGAGCAGCCCCGCGTGCAGGTCCGCCACGGGCCGCCCGGGCCGGACCATGTCCTTGGACTGCTTGCGCAACCGGCGCCGCAGGAAGTAGCCCATCTCGATCCCGCGCTCCGCACGCCACTCCTTGGTGGCGGTCGCGGCGACCAGGTCCGCGGCAGTCCGCTCGAACACGATCGGCTGGAACACGTCGAGGGCGGCACGGACGCCGTCGAGCATGGTCAGCTGCTCCGCCCAGGCCAGCACGGTCGTGGCCTGGGTCAGCCCGGTCTCGGCGGCCACCTGCGCGGTGCGCTCGACGAGCGCCGGGAGCGTCGAGTCGAGCAGGCGCGCCAGGCGGCGGACCACGTTCTCAGCGTCGGAGCGGGTGCGCAGGTCGGCGCCGTACCAGGGGGTGTCGGTGGGACGCAGGCGGAACGCCCCGAGCTCCCCGGCGCGCACCAGGTCGGCCGTCAGGTCCTCGCGGCGGGGCGCGTCGAGCACCCGCGCCACGTCGGGAGAGAGGCGCACGGTGGTCTTCGGCGTCGGCCGCGTGGAGGTGAGCCGGGCGAGCTGCTGGAGCGTGTCGTACGCCGACACGCCCCACGGCGCGCGCTCGGCGTGCAGGGCGTCGACGTAGGAGCGCAGGCGCTCGCGGGTGCCGACGAGCTCGCTGCGCAGGGCCACCACGCCCTGGGTGTCGACCGCCGGGGCGTCCAGGGTCATGGCGCCGAGCAGGCGTCGGGAGATGGCGGACCGCCAGCCGGCGTCGGGGGCGACGTCCAGGAGCAGGTCCCCGAGGCCCAGGGTGCCGAGGCGGTCGGCCAGCGCGGCGGCGGCGCGCCGGTGGCCGGGCACGTACAGCACGGTCCGTCCGGAGGCCGCGGCGTCGGCGACAAGAGCGGCCAGGGTGCCCGTGACGTCGGCGCCGGCGGGGGCGTCGACGAACAGGTGCGAGCCGGTGGCCACGACGTCGAGGACGTGCTGCTGCGCGGGGTCGAGGTCGCCGACGCCACGCTCGTGGCCGGGGTCGCGGTCGCCGCGCACCGGCGGCGGGAGCACCCGCTGCAGCCGCGTGCGGGACTCCTCCACGCCCGCGAGAGCGGCCACCACCTCGTGGCGCTCGAGCGTGCCGGACAGGTTGTCCAGGTCGTCGACCAGGATCTGGCCCGGGTGCACGAAGGTGCCGACCACCACCCGCTCGCTCATCGAGAAGTCGTCGAGGACGGCCTCACCCAGCGACGTCAGCCGCTGCAGGGCGCCGCGCGGGTCGAACCCGTTGGACGTGAAGGTGCCGCGGGCCACAGCGCCGGGGTCGAGCAGCGCGCCGCGGGCACGCAGCGCCCGGGCCAGCACGGGGTTGACCTCGAGCGAGGGCTCGAGCGCGAGCTCGTAGTCGCTCTCCCCCGACCCGCGGGCGCGCAGGGTGACCGGGCGCAGGAGGACGGGAGCGCGGACGGTGCGGGGTGCGGTGGCGTCGTGCTGGTCGCCCTCCGGGGAGCGCTGGCGGGTCACCGAGGCCAGGGCGGCGACGTCGTCGCTGGCGATGTCCGGGGTGGTCCGCTCCGTCCAGGTGGCGACGCCGATGGCCAGGGACGTGGGCGCGATGCCGTACCGCTGGGCGTACACGGCGGCCCGCGCGCTGACGGACCGGGCGCGCCGACGGGCGGTGGACAGCGCGGCGCCCTCCCGGACCAGGTTGGACAGGCGGGTCTCACGGCCGGCGAACAGCTGGGAGATGCCCGAGGGGTGCGCGGCCGACAGGTCGAGCGCCGCCTCACCGAGCAGCTCCACGTCGACGAGCGTCGACCCACCTGCGGCCTCCACCAGGGACGCGCGCCAGGTCGCCACCGCGCCCTCGAGGAGCTCGGTGGGCGTGGGGGGCTCGACGAGCACCGGGCGGTCGGCTGGGTCTGCGCCGGTCTGGGGAGCCTGGTCGGGTCCCGGGCCGGGGGTGCGCACGGGGATGGTCACGCTGGAACGCTAACCGCGCACCCGCGTGATCACGGGCATGGCGCGCCGACGCGGGGCGGGTGCACATGCAGAGAGCGGGACAGGTCGGGGGACCCGTCCCGCTCTCCGGACGTGAAGACGGTGCGCACCGCGCAGGGGGCAGGCGATGCGCACCGTCATGACGAGTGTGCGGCACGGATGTGGTGCTGGTCAAACGTCCAGGCCATCCGTCCGGGTGAATCCCGCGCAGGTTGTGCGCACCTGGGAGTCACCTGGACGAGCGTGGCCGGACCGGCAGACGCAGGGGCGTCCACCGGTCGGCGGGCCGGCTCAGGCGCCGGTGGTCAGAAGCCCGTCTTGCAGCAGGGCGAGGCGGACAGCTGGGGGGCGGCGACGGAGGCGCTGGCGCTGGTGACACCGGCGAAAGCGGTGAGGGCGACGACGAGGACGATGCTGAGCTTCTTCATGAGGGGACCTTCCCGAAGATGTACCGGACTCTCCCGTACACCCCGAATGGTCCCTAGCCCATGTCTGCACCGCAATGACGCAGGACACTAGGGGGTAGACATCACCGTATTGACGGGGGCGGCACCGGGAGAACCCCCCGGATGCCCGCAGCCGCCAGCGCACGGCCGTACGCCTCGACCACCCGATCGTCCTCGTCGCCGGCCACCCGCAGCCGGTCACCGATCCGACGCCAGAGCGTCGCCGCGGACCGTCCCGACGAGATCATGTCGAGCAGCTCGGCCGCCGAGCGGTACTCCTTGACGGCCTCCGGACGCGACCGCTGCGCGAGCATCGCGTCGCCGAGCGCCTCGTGCGCGGACGCGGAGTCACGGCGCACGCCCGCGCGCAGCAGCTCCACCGCCTGCGCGGCGTACCGCTGGGCCGCCGCCGGCTCGTCGAGCAGCAGCCAGGCACGCGACCGGACCGAGTCGGCGCGGGCCAGCTCGATCTGGGACTCGCCCACCTCGAGCGCGGTCTGCGCGGCGTCCAGGTCCGCCAGCGCCTCCTGTGGCCGCGGCGGCTCGACGGAGACCAGCAGGAAGGCCCGGTCCAGGCGCAGGCGGGGCAGGTCGCGGTCGATCTCGTCCGCGCCCGCGAGCGCGATGGCCGACTCGAGCTGCGCCAGCGCGGCGTCGGGATCACCCAGGGCGTCGTCGACGAAGGCGAGGTTCCAGTGCACCGACGAGACCGCTCGGGCCGAGCCGTGCTCGCGGGTGTGCGCCAGCAGCTGCCGCCCCCGGTACCGCGCGTACGTCGTGTCTCCGCGGGCGATGTAGGCCCAGATGATCGTCGACTCCAGGCGGACGACCTCGTCGCTGCCCGCGGCGGACGGGGGCAGCTGGGCCAGCAGCTCCTCTCCCCGGCTCACCGCGCGGTGCAGGTCCGCCGCCTCGGTCAGCGCCATGACGATCCGCATCGCGGCGTAGGCCGCCTGCGGGTACCGCTGCACCGAGATCAGCCGGGCGCACACCCGCTCCAGGGCGTCCACCGACCCCTCGAGATCCCCCGCCAGGTCGAGCGCCTCGGCGTGCGCGAGGCCCACCCGCGCGGCCATGTCCACGTCGAGCCCCGACACGGAGACCTGCGCGAGGACGTCCGCGGCCGCCCGCGCCTCACCCATGCGGGACAGGCGGCGGCCCTCGACGAGCGCGTCCTGCGCGGACCGGTACTCCGGCGCCTGCTCGCCGTCCCGCAGGAAGGCGACGGAGACCCCGAGCACCTCGGCCACCCGCGCCAGGGCGTCCTCCCCCAGCGCGCGCCGACCGCGCTCGACGTGGGAGATGTAGGTGGGATGCACCCCGACCCGGCGAGCCAGTTCGCCCTGGCTCAGCCCGGCCTTCTCCCGGGCCTCGCGCACACGTCTGCTCAGCGGGTTCACGTACTTACGATAGGGACCGAGCCGATCGACCGGAAGCAACGCGGCCGGGCGCCGACCGAACGGGTGAGCGCAACCGGACAAACCGGAGGAACCCCTCCATAGCGCCCGCAGGAGATCTCGCACACACTGGCTCGATGACCCCGACCCCGGCAGCCACGTCCGTGGCCGTCGCGCGCCGGTTCCGCGTGCTGGTGGTCGGCACCACCAACGTGTGCCGGTCGCTCGCCGCCGAGCGCCTGCTCCTCGACCGGCTCGGTGACTCGGCCGACGTCGCCGTGACCAGCGCCGGGACGCACCCCGAGCCCGGGGAGCGGGTGCCCGAGCACCTCACCGAGCTGCTGGACGCCACGGGCGTGGCGGCCGGCGGTCACCGGCCGCGTGAGATCGACCGCGACCTGGTGGAGTCCGCCGACCTCGTGCTGACCGTCACCCGGCACGAGCGCTCCGCCGTGGTCCGGCTCGTCCCGTCGGCCGTCGGCCGCACGTTCACCGTGCGGGAGCTGGCCCGGGTGGCCGCGTCGCTCGGTCCGTCGGCGCTGCCCGAGGGCGACGCCGCCGGTCGGCTCGACGCCCTCGTCCGCGCCGCTCCGGCGCGGCGCGGACCCACCGCCCCCGCGGTCGCAGCGGACGACGACCTCGCGGACCCGGCTGACCTGGGCCGCGGCGCCTACCAGCGCTCGCTCGACCAGGTGCGCGCCGCCGTGGAGGACATCGCGCGACCGGTGCTCGCCCACCCCGGGGACGACAACCCTCCCCCGCCCACCCACGACGAGCCACCCGTCCGGCGGAGCCACCGGGCCCGGAACGCCCTCATCGCCGTCCTGGGGTCGCTGGTCCTGCTCCTGGTCGTCGCGACCGCCGGCGCCCTGCTCGTCGCCGGCATGCTCGACAACCGCGTGGAGCGCTTCGCGGACCCGTTCGCGGGCCTGACCGACCGCCCGGCACCCGTCGCGTCGGGCGGTGAGCGGCCGATGACGATCCTCGTGCTCGGGTCCACCGACGACGTCCGCACCGAGGACGGCCAGGGCTGGGCGGCCGCGGCCGCGCAGACGGACGTGGTCCTGCTCGCGCACGTCGCGGCGGACCGCGCCAGCGCCCAGGTGGTGGCGATGCCGCCCGACCTGTCGATCCAGTCCCCCGACTCGCCGGACACCGCCGGTGCCACCCTGCGCTCCGCGTTCGCGGTCGGCGGGCCGGCCGGCGCCGTGCAGGCCGTCGAGCAGCTCACCGACGTCCGGCTGGACCACGTGGCCCTCACCGACTCCGAGACGTTCGCGCGGGTGACCGAGAGCCTCGGCGGTGTGGACCTCCAGCTGGACAGCCCCCTGGTGGTCGGCGGACGGCAGGTGGGCGCGGGTGAACGTCGGCTCGACGGCACGCAGGCCCTCGCCTGGGTGCGCGAGCCCGGTGACGACGACCTGGCCCGGGCGGAGCGCTCCGTGGACTGGCTCCGCGCGATCCTCGACCGGCTGGGCGACGGCGACGTGCGCAACAGCCCCGCCACGTGGCTGCGGCTGCTCGGGGTCGTCTCCGGCTCCGTGGCGGTGGACGAGGGGTTCGACCGTGCGGAGATGGTCGGCCTGCTCACCAGCATCCGCACGCTGGGTCCCGGAGAGGTGGAGGTCGTCCCGGTGCCGACGACGGTCTCCGCGGTCGGTGGCGCGCCCGTGGTGGTCCCCGACGCCGCTCCGTTCGCCGCCCTGATGGACGCGCTGCGCACGGACACGCTGGGCCGGGGTCCGGCGCCGGACTGACGTCTGGGGGAGGACTGGGGTTTCCCCACCGATCAGGACGACCCCTGGACGGTTCGTTCATGGCAACCGGGCCGACACGCGGCCCGACCACCATGAAGGGCACGATCATGACCGTCTTGGACGACATCACCACCGCACTGAAGGACTACCCGAGCACCTACGTCACGATCGAGATCATCGACGTCAACTGGCCCGGTGCCGTGATCAGCGACGAGGACGAGGTCGAGTTCCGCTTCCAGGTCACCAACAGCGGCCCGCTGGAGATGACCGACCTCTCCTTCAAGATCGAGGGACTCCACGGCACGCTCGTCAAGGGCAACGGCGCGGCCGCGCAGTACGTGGCCTCGTGGGAGACCAACGCCGGCTGGTTCCCCGACCTGCCCGCCCACCAGCCGAACAACCCGGTGACGTGGTCGACGCTTCCGTTCATGTTCCGCCCGACGCGGCCGACCACCACCTCGAAGGAGCTCGTGCGCGTCTCGGTCGCCGGCTGGCAGACGTCCTGGGACCACCCGCTGACCAACCACAGCGAGGCGGACCCGGACGCCAAGGGCTCGTACAGCAGCACCGTCGCGGTGCAGTAGGCGGCGCTCCGATGCCTACCGTGCGGCGATCGCACTTCGAGTTCATCGAGGCCAACGGCTTCCTCGCGGGCGAGACCCGCAACAAGAAGCTCTTCCTGCCGGTGCGTGCGGCCGGCTCGTACCGCGAGACGGTCGTGACCGCGAGCGCCTCGCCGTTCAACGCCGGGGGCGAGGACCGGCAGCTGCGGGTCACCACCCTGTCAGTCACGTCCGAGAACCCCAACCCCAACACCGGCGACCTGCCCACGGTCCGCGTGCAGGTGGAGAGCATCGGACCCGACGCCCCGCAGCTGTGGTACCTCAACCTCAGCTTCATCGAGCCCTAGGACGGAGCAGGACATGAGAGCGCACGTCACGTACACCGAGGACGGCACGATCCGGTCGATCGGGCTCGGCGACGGCCTGCTGGCCGACGCCGAGGACGGGCCCTCCGGGGACTTCGAGCTCCCCGCCGGCTTCCCCGACCTGTCCGGTCCGGACGCCGAGCAGGCCGCGTCCCGGGCGCTGGCCGCCCTGTCGGTCGATCCCACCAGCCGCAGGCTGGTCACCCGGGCCTGACGCCCACACCGTCACGGTGTAGCCCGCGCTGGCGGGCTACACCGTGATGACCACCTTGGCCCGGGCATGCTCACCCTCGAGGTACCTCATCGCGTCGGCGGCGGCGGGCAGCGGGAACGTCCGGTCGATCGCGGGGACGATCGTCCCGGCCTGGGCCAGCTCTCGCAGCGTGTCCAGCTCCTCCGCGCCGGGCACCGTCGAGAGCAGGACCACCCGCTGGCGGACGAACGGCGCCGCCAGCCGGCTGCGCGCGATCAGGCCGATCGGACCGAAGAGGCTCCCGCCGTGCCAGACGCCGCCGCCGGACAGGACGAGGGTCCCGGTGAGCGTGGTCGCGCGGCGCAGGTCCCGCAGCGAGCGGTTGCCGACGAGGTCGAGCACCACGTCGTGCCGGCGGCCCGCCCGGAAGGCGTCCTCGCGCGTGTAGTCGACCACCTGGTCGGCGCCCAGCGACCGGACCAGGTCGACGTTGCGCGTGCTGCAGACCGCCGTCACCTCCGCGCCCCACGCGTGGGCCAGCTGCACCGCGAAGGTGCCGACGCCGCCAGAGGCGCCGTTGACCAGGACGGTCGTGCCGGGCTGCACCAGCCCGCGAAGACCCTGCAGAGCGGTCGTCCCCGCCAGCGGCATGGCCGCGGCCTGCTCGAAGGTCAGCGCGGCGGGCTTGCGCGCCACCAGCCGCTGCGGGGCGGCCACGTACTCGGCGAGCGCGCCGTCGGACTCGCCGAACACCTCGTCGCCCGGTCGCAGGCCCGTCACGTCACGGCCGACCTCCTCGACCACACCGGCGAAGTCGGACCCCCGGATCGGTTCCTTCGGCCCACGCCGCCCGAACTGCGCGGAGAGCCGAGCGATGTACGGGTCGCCGCGCATCAGGTGCCAGTCGCGGGCGTTGAGCGACGCCGCGCGCACCCGCACCAGCACCTCGTCTGCGGCCGGCACAGGCCGGTCCACGTCCTCGAGCGCGAGGACGTCCGATGAGCCGTACCTGGTCTGCACGATCGCCTTCATGACCCTCTCCCTTACGTTGTAAGGAAGAGGGTGTCTTACAACGTAAGGCAGGTCAAGGGGCCGCTCGGCGGCGCTCGAGGCCGTCGAGCAGCAGGTCGAGGCCGAACTCGAACTCCGTCTGGTCGTCACACCAGCCGATCGTCGAGCCCGGGTCGTCGTGGACGACCTCCTGCAGCATGGCCAGCAGGTGCGGGACATCACCGGCCAGCTCCGGCGGGAGCGGTCCGGGGGTGCCCCCGGAGCCGGGGTCGAACAGCTCCTGGGAGAACCCGAGCGCGCGGCTGCCCAGGGCGTGCAGGGCGTGGTGGATGAGGTCGTGGGAGAACCCGCCCGCCCGCAGCAGGCCGACCAGCCGGTCGTGGTACCGCACGACGTTCGGGCTCAGCGCCGTGCGCGTCTCCAGCACGCGCGGCGCCCAGCGGTGCCGCAGCAGGACCGCCCGGGCGGTGAGGATGCGCGTGCGGACGCCCTGCTTCCAGTCGTCGTCGTGCGCGAGCGCGTCGACCGCCTGGTTGACCTCCCCGACCACGCGGTCCACCGCACCGTCCAGCAGGTCGCCCTTGTTGGCGACGTGGTGGTAGAGCGACATCGCCTCGGCGCCCAGCTCGTCGGCGACCCGGCGCATGGTCACCGCGTCGATGCCGTGCTCGTCGGCGATCGCGACCGCCGTGGCGAGCACGCGCTCGCGGCTGAGCGGGACCCGCGCCTGCGCCGGTTGCGCCGTCACCACATCACCTCATCCCTCAGCGGATCGTACGAGGTGCGTGCGGGTCAGGCGCTCGGGACCCGCTTCTTGACGCGGCCCGACACGCCGCGACGGCGCACCCGGGTGATCCGCCGCGACGCCGCCTCGGGAACCACGGTGCCGGTCACGGGCGCGAGCGCCAGCCGGCGCTGCGCGGCCGCGTACGCGGGCACCAGCAGGACGACCGCGCCGATCCACGCCAGCGGGTTGCCCCAGACGACGCCGCTGTAGCCGAACGCGGCACCGAGGACCGCGGCCGCGCCGACGCGGCAGATCAGCTCGATGACCCCGGTGAGCGTCGGGACCACGGTCTGCCCCAGCCCCTGCAGCGCGCCACGGAGCACGAACAGCACCCCCAGCATCACGTACAGCAGGCCGTTGACCAGCAGGTAGTGCGCGGCCATGTCGACCACGCGCTGCTGCCCGTCGCCGACGAACACCCGGATGATCGACGGTCCGCCCGCCACCAGCACCGCGCCGAGCACCAGCGAGCCGACGACCGACATGCCCATCGCCTGCACAACGCCGCGACGGATGCGGTCCGGCCGGCCGCCGCCGAGGTTCTGCGCGACGAACATGGACACCGCGAGGCCCAGGGAGGCCAGGAGCGCGACCGCGAGCCCGTCCACGCGGACCGCCGTGGTGTACGCGGCGACCGCCTCGGAGCCCAGCTCGTTGAGGCGGACCTGCACGGCGAGCGCGCCGATCGCGATGATCGAGGCCTGGAACCCCATGGGCAGTCCGAGCTGCAGGTGCCGGCGCAGGTCGGCGCCGCTGACCCGCCAGTCCTCGCGCCGCACGTGCAGCACGGGGACCCGGCGGCGCACGAAGTCGAGGCAGAGCGCCACCGACACGCCCTGGGACAGGACCGTCGAGATCGCCGCACCGGCCACGCCCATGCCGAGCCCGGCCACCGCGCCGACCACCAGCACGATGTTCAGGACGCAGCTGACGGTCAGGAAGATGAGCGGGGTCCGGGAGTCCCCGATCGCCCGGATGATCGCCGACAAGAAGTTGAAGAACATCATCGTGCTGGCGCCGAGGAAGCTGATGACCGCGAACGTCGTCGCCTCGGGGAGCAGCTCCTCGGGCGTGTGCAGCAGCCGCAGACCGGGACCGGCCAGCAGCGGCGCCGCCACGGTGAGCACCGCGCTGGTGGCACCGGACAGCACGGCCCCGGCCGCCACCGACCGGCGGACGGCGGCGTGGTCGCCCGCGCCGAACGCCTGCGCGGTGGGGATCGCGAAGCCGTTGGTCATGCCCCAGGCGAAGCCCAGCAGGAGGAACAGCAGGCTGCCCGTGGCGCCGACGGCGGCCAGGGAGTCGACGCCGAGCACGCGGCCGACGACGACGGCGTCGGCCGCTTGGTAGAGCTGCTGGACGACGTTGCCGACGAGCAGGGGGACGGCGAACAGGAGGATGACGCGCCAGGGGCGACCGGCGGTGAGGACCTTGGGCACAACGAGACCTTGAGAGCGCAGGGACAGGGGTGGTACGTCCGCGGAGGTCGGTGGGCCAGGTCGCGTCGCACGTCGATCGTATCGATACGATCGCGCCCGCACGAAACGATTTGATGCAGGTCACACGCGGTTCTGGGAGAACTCGGACATCTGTCCGGCGGCGCACCCTGCGGCGGTCAGCCCGCGTCGGAGAGCCGGGCCACCTGGGCGTCCAGGTGGCGGCGCTCCGCCAGGTTCGTGGCCCGGGCCGACGCCCGCCGGTAGTGCGCCAGCGCCCGCTCGCGGTCGCCCGCCAGCTCGTGCAGGTGAGCCCGCAGCTGGTCCACCCGCGGCAGCCCGTCGTCGAGGCCGTCCAGCAGGTCCAGCCCGGCGGCCGGTCCGTCGACCATCGCCGCCGCCACCGCCCGGTTGAGTGTGACGACGGGGTTGCCCGTCATCCGCTCGAGCAGGCCGTAGAGCGCGAGGATCTGCGGCCAGTCGGTCGCGGCCGCGTTCGCGGCCCGCACGTGCACCGCGGCGATCGCGGCCTGCAGCTGGTACTCGCCGACCGCCCCGCTCCCGATGGCCTCGTCGAGCAGCGCGAGCCCCTCCGCTGCCCGGTCGCGGTCCCAGAGCGTCCGGTCCTGGTCCGCCAGAGGAACGGGGGCACCGGCGGGATCGGTCCGGGCGGCCCGCCGCGCGTCGGTGAGGAGCATGAGCGCGAGCAGGCCGGTGGCCTCCGCGTCGTCGTCGGCGCCGTGCACGACCCGCGCGAGCCGGATCGCCTCGTCGGACAGGTCGACCCGGGTGAGGTCCGGCCCCGCGCTGCCGAGGTAGCCCTCGTTGAACAGCAGGTACAGCACCCGCAGCACGCTGCGCAGCCGCTCCGGGCGGTCGGCCGGCGACGGCATCGCGAACGGCTCGCCCGACGCCGCGATGCGCTGCTTGGCCCGGCTGATCCGCTGCGCCATCGTGGCCTCCGGCACGAGGTGCGCGCGGGCGATCTCCGCCGTCGTCAGCCCGCCGACGGCCCGCAGCGTGAGCGCCACGGCCGACGCGGGCGTCAGCACGGGGTGGCAGCACAGGAACAGCAGGGTGAGGGTGTCGTCCTCCTGGGACGCCTCCCCCGGCGCCGGCTCGGACGCGACGCGGAGCTCGCGCTCCCGACGAGCCACGTCGCTGCGCCACCGGTCGACCATCTTGCGGGCGGCCGTCTGCAGCAGCCAGCCCCGCGGCCGCTGCGGGATGCCGTCGGCCGTCCAGTGCGTCGCCGCCGAGATCAGCGCCTCCTGGACCGCGTCCTCCGCCGCGTCGAAGTCGCCCCACCGGCGCGCCAGCGTGCCGAGGACCTGCGGCGCCAGCTCGCGCAGCAGGTCCTCGACCTCCCCCGGCACGTTCAGCGCGGGTTGCTCGCCGTCTCCAGGAACGCGTTCATCTCCTCGACGTCCGCCGGTCCGGACTCCATGATCCGGCGGACCTGGATCGGCTGCTGCGTCGGCACACCGCCCCGGCCGGGCACCGCCGAGACGAGCGCGGCGATCTCGAGCGCCCGCTCCTCGCTGTCGACGTCGACGATCTGGTAGCCGGCCACCCACTCCTTGAACTCCTGGAACGGGCCGTCGAGGACCACCTTCGTGGTGCCGTCGGAGGTCACGACCTTGGCCAGGTCGGGTCCCGTGAGCACCTCCCCGCCCACCAGCTCGCCACGCTCGGTGAGCTCGGCGTTGAGCCGCCCGTAGTAGTCGAGGTGCGCTGCGACCTCCTGGTCGGACCACTGCGACATCGGCGAGTCGTCCGGACCGCTCTGGAAGTCGACGATCAGCAGGTACTTGGCCATGGTTGCTCCTCTTCCGTCGTGCCCATGCTGGCACTCTCATCCGGGGAACGGAGCCGTCCGGCGGTTCTCGACATCCACTCCCCGTGGCACCATCTCCTGCCATGCGCACCAGACGGCGTTCCGGCGACGACGCCGACCGGCTCCGGGCGGCGTACCGGGCGGCGGACGACGCCGGCGACCACGTCGAGGCGGAGCGGCTGGCCTGGCAGGTCGTCGCCGCGGACCCCAGCGACCACGTGTTCTGGTTCGACCTCGCCCTGTTTGCCAAGCGGCGGCGCGACTGGCCCGAGGCCCTGCGCCTCAACGCCCGAGCCCTGGAGGTGGGGCCGGGCGACGTCGAGCAGAACCCCGCCGGCTGGAACCTGGGCATCGCGGCCACCGCGCTCGGTGACTGGGAGCAGGCGCGGCGCGGCTGGCGGGCGTTCGGGGTGCGGGTTCCGGACGGCGACGGCCCGATCACCATGCGGCTCGGGATGATCCCGGTCCGGCTCAACCCGGCGGACACGGACCTGGTTGCCGAGCCCCTGGCGATCGACGGCGTCGTGCACGCGACCGAGGTGGTGTGGGCGGAGCGCCTCTCCCCCGCGCACGCCCGGGTGGTGAACGTGCCCTCGCCGGACTCCGGGCACCGCTACGGCGACGTGGTGCTCACCGACGGGGTGCCGCACGGCCAGCGGTTCGACGGGCGGGCGTGGGTCTCCGTGTTCGACGAGCTGCTGCTGCTCGCCCGGTCCGCGTGGGTCACCTGGACGGTGGACGTGGAGGCGCGCGACGCGTCCGACGCCGACGCGCTGACCGCGCTCGCCGAGGACCGCGGACTGGCGGCGGAGGACTGGACGGCGAACCTGCACCTGCTGTGCCGGGCGTGCAGCGAGGGCCGGCCCGGTGACGAGCACCAGCACGAGACGGCGTGGGTGCCGTCCCGCCGGTTCGGCGTCGCCGGCGACGCCGACCAAGTCAGGGCGCTGCTCGGGGACTGGGCCGAGGCCGACGGCCGAGTGGTCGGCCCCGTGACCCGATCTCTCTAGGCGGGGGGGCCTGCGGCGATCGTGTCGAGGTCGCGCACGGCGAACCGGTGGTGCTCCCACTCCTCCTCGAGGATGGTGTGCAGGCAGGAGCGGACGGTCTCCGGGTACTGCGGCGCCCAGGGGTTGGTGCGCGGCGCGTCCAGCTCCTCGGGCGTCACCGTCGCCAGGAAGTCCCGCACCATCGCCACCCGGTCCGTACGGACCGCGAGCACCTCGTCGAACGCGGGCGTGGCCGTCCGGAAGATCGACAGGTCCAGCCCGTCGGCCTCCGCGCCGGCGTTGGCCAGCCCGAGCGGGTGGTACGGCTGCTCCCGCTGCTGGATCGCCCGGCCCAACCACGTGTCCGTGGCCATCACCAGGTGCCGCAAGGTCTGCGAGAACGACCACTCGCCGTCCACCGACACGTCGACGGTGCCGGCCGGAGTCGAGTCGACGCGCACGAGCGTGGCCGCCCAGGTCGCCTGAAGCACCTCCCACGCGGCACGCAGCCCGTCCGGGTCCTGCGCGCGCCGCTGGCCGCGACCGGGGAAGCGTCGATCCAGCTCCGCCTCGACGAACGGGATCACGTCCACGCCGTTGACCAGGAACCTGTCGCCCTCGGGCAGCCACGGCGCGTCGATGTCGGCCAGGTCCACGTCCACCCCGCGCATCACGACGCCGGACAGGTCGGAGCCGACGAACCGCGCGCCGCGCAGGTTCGCTCCGCGGAACAGCGCGCCCTGCAGGTCGTCGGACCGGGTGAAGGTCGTCATGGGTGAGCAGTCTGCTCCCGGGCACTGACATTAGGGTCGGGGGGTGGCGACTGTCGGCGAGGTGATGGCGGACCTGGCGGCCCTGGAGGACCCCCGGATCCGGGCGGTGAACGAGCGCCACGGGGACGACCACGGTGTGAACCTCACCCGGCTGCGCGCGGTCGCCAAGAACCTCAAGACCCAGCACGAGCTGGCCGGCCTGCTGTGGGAGACCGGAGACACCGCCGCGCGCCTCGTCGCCCTCCTGGTCTGCCGCCCCAAGGCGTACAGCGCGGCGGAGCTGGACGCCATGCTGCGCGAGGCGCGCGTGCCCAAGGTGCACGACTGGCTGGTGGGCTACGTCGTCAAGAAGAGCCCGCACGTCGAGCAGCTGCGCACCGCGTGGTTCGCCGACGCCGACCCCGTGGTGGCCAGCGCCGGCTGGGACCTGACCAGCGACCGGGTGGCCAAGAGCCCCGACGGGCTGGACCTGGACGGGCTGCTCGACCTGGTCGAGGTACAGATGCAGGGTGCGCCGGACCGCCTGCAGTGGGCCATGAACACGTGCCTCGCGATGATCGGCATCCACCACCCCGCGCTCCGGGCGCGCGCCCTCGCCATCGGCGAGCGCCTGCGGGTCCTCGAGGACTACCCGACGCCGCCGGGCTGCACGTCCCCGTACGCACCGATCTGGATCACGGAGATGGTCCGGCGGCAGGGCGCCGGGTAGCCCTCAGCCCAGCCCCGCCGCCGGAGGGGCGTCGAGCACCGTCGGCACGTACTCCAGCACCTGGATCGCACCGTCGAACGTCCGGCTCTGGACCAGCTGCAACGAGACGTCCGGGTACCCGTCGTAGATCCGGTCACGCCCGGTCGCCCCGTTGATCACCGGGAAGACGCCCACCCGCACCCTGTCCACCAGCCCTGCGGTCAGCAGGCTCCGGCACAGGCTGACGCTGCCCAGGGTGCGCAGCGAGACCCCGGCGTCCAGCATCGCGCGCACCTCGGCGGCGGCGTCGGTGCGCACGAGCCGGCAGCTCCCCCAGGTCAGCGGAGCCTCCAGGGTGGAGGAGAACACGACCTTGGTCGCCGCGGAGAGCTCGTCGATGGCGTCCTTCTCCGCGTCGCGCGTCTCGATCGTGCCGTCGGCGAACGAGGACATCAGCCGGTAGGTCGTGGCGCCCATCAGGAGGGTGTGGCTCCGGTCGGGGAGCTGGTCGAGCCACGCGAGGTACTCGGGCGCCTCGAGTCCCCAGAACCCCGGCCACCCGTCGGCGGCACCGAAACCGTCCAGGGAGGTGATGAAGTCGACGATCAGCTCGGCCATGCCCGTCCCTCCTCAGCGGTGGGCGAGCGCCACGGCGTACCGGTGGCACTCCACCCCCACGGTGCGGCCCTCGCCGCCGTCCGCGCGGTGCTCGAAGGCGCCCTCGTCCGCCCAGCCCTGGCGCGCGTAGAACCGGCGGGCTCGGTCGTTGGACGACAGCACCGCGAGCCACGCCCGGTCGTGACCGGCCTCGCGGACCAGCCGCTCGCCGGCCCTCAGCAGCGCCGCGGCCACGCCGGACCCGCGGTGAGCTGCGTCGACGTAGAGCTGGTCCACCTCGTCCCCGTCCACCACCACGAGGCCGCCCACTTCCCCGTCCACGTCCGCGACCCACGTGCCCGAGAGCCGCTCGCGGGCACGTGGCTCCCAGGACTCCGGCGTCCGGGCCAGCTCGAGCGCGCGGGGCACCCGGCCGCCGTGAGCCTCCGCCCAGCACGCGCTCCACACCCGCACGATCCCGGGCAGGTCGGCAGGTGTCGCGGCACGCAGGAGCGGCGTGGTCATGCCCGCCACGCTAGCCCCGCCCGACACGAGGGAGGGACGTACACCTTCCACTGGCAACCTATAGCGCGCTCGGGGGCTTCCCACAAGACCCCCTCCCCCGCCCAGAATGGCCGGCCGAGGCCATCGGGAGGGGTTCCACATGTGCGACGTGATCATCGGCGGCGGCGGGCCGACCGGGATGATGCTGGCCGCCGAGCTGCGGCTGCACCAGGTCGACGTGCTCGTCCTGGAGCGCGACACGGAGCCGAGCGCCGCCGTCCGCTCGCTCGGCCTGCACCCGCGCAGCATCGAGATCCTGGACCAGCGCGGCCTGCTGGACCGGTTCCTCGCGCACGGGCAGCAGTACCCCGGCGGCGTCGGCAGCTTCGCGGGCATCGAGGCGCCGACGCACCTGGACACCGCGCACGGCTACGTCCTGGGCATCCCCCAGCCGGTGACCGACCGGCTGCTCACGGAGCGCGCGACCGAGCTGGGCACGCAGATCCGACGGGGCGCCGAGGTGGCGGGGGTCGAGCAGGACGAGGAGGGCGTGAGCGTCGCGCTCGCCGACGGCACGCGGCTGCGTTCACGCTGGCTGGTCGGCTGCGACGGTGGGCGCAGCCTGGTGCGGCGGCTGGTCGGCATCGGCTTCCCCGGGGAGCCCGCCGCGACCGAGTGGATCCTCGGCGAGGTGCGCGTGACCGCCGAGCCGGACGAGGTGGCTGCCGTCTCCGCCCGAGTCCGCACGACCCACCGGGGGTTCGGCATCGGCCCCGCCGGCGACGGCCTGTTCCGCGCGGTCGTGCCGGCGGCGACCGTCGCCGAGGACCGCACCGTCCCGCCGACCCTCGAGGAGTTCCGGACGCAGCTGCGGGCGTACGCGGGCACCGACTTCGGCGTCCACTCGCCCCGCTCGCTGTCCCGGTTCACCGACGCCACCCGGTTGGCCGACCGGTACCGCGTCGGCCGGGTGCTGCTCGCCGGCGACGCGGCGCACGTGCACCCGCCGCTGGGCGGGCAGGGGTTGAACCTCGGCATCCAGGACGCGTTCAACCTCGGCTGGAAGCTGGCCGCGGAGGTGGCCGGGTGGGCGCCGGACGCCCTGCTGGACAGCTACTCCACGGAGCGTCGCCCGGTCGCCGACGACGTGCTCACCCTCACCCGGGCGCAGAGCGAGCTGATCTCCCCCGAACCGGGCCCGCAGGCCGTGCGCCGCCTGCTGACCGAGCTGATGGCGCTGCCCGACGTGGCGAGCCTCCTCGCCGAGCGGATCGCGGGCACCGGCATCCGCTACGACGTGGGCGACGGACCCGAGCTGCTCGGCAGGCGCCTGCGCGACGTCCCCCTGCCCCGCGGCCGCCTCTACGAGCTCACCCGCGCCGGCCGGGGCCTGCTGTTCGACCAGACCGGCCGGCTCTCCGTCACCGGCTGGACGGACCGGGTCGACCACGTCGCCGACACCAGCCCCGACCTCGACGCCCCCGCGGTCCTGCTCCGGCCGGACGGCCACGTGGTGTGGATCGGCGACGACCAGGACGACCTGCTGCGCCACCTGCCGAGGTGGTTCGGCGCTACGCGAGCAGGTCGGTGAGGTCGCTCGGGTAGAGCGGGATCCGGTCCTCCGTCGACGACCGCCACACGCCGGTGATGTGGGGCTGGTCCCGGCACGGTCGGCGGTCGGGGTCGTAGTCGTCCGGATCGGTCAGCACGGCCTCGTGGACCAGGACGATCTCGTGCCCCGGGCGGCCGGCGTAGGTGAACAGGTTCTCCAGCGCGCCGAGCCGCCGCCCGACCACGATGCCGAGCCCGTACTCCTCCTCGAGCTCCCGCCGGAGCGTCTGCGCCGCGGCCTCGCCGAACTCGATGCCCCCGCCGGCGGGCCGGTGGAACGTGCGCCCGGTGCCGGGCTCGACCACCTCGTCGACGAACAGGTCCCCGGTGCGCGGGTGGCGGATCACGGCGATGGCGAGGGCTCGGACGCTGGGCACGACCTGACGCTACGGGCGTCGGGGTCTTGACGCCGCACTTGTTTTTTGCAAGTGTCGTCCTCGTCACATCCCACACCCACGAGAGGCGACCACCATGACCGCGATCTTCGTCAACCTGCCGGTGACCGACCTGGAGCGCGCGAAGGCGTTCTACTCGGGCGTCGGGTTCGCCCTGAACCCCGCGATGTCGGACCACAACGCCGCGTGCTTCGTCGTCGAGCAGGACCACAGCTACCTCATGGTCCTGACCCGCGAGTTCTTCCAGACGTTCACCGACAAGCCCCTGGGCGACCCGGCCGTGAACCCGTCGGTGTCCACCGTCGTCTTCCTCGACTCCCGGGACGCCGTCGACGCGAGGATCGCCGACGGGCTCGCCGCGGGCGGCATCGAGGAGCGACCCGCGTCCGACTACGGCTTCATGTACCAGCGCCAGCTCACCGACCCCGACGGCAACATCCTCGAGTTCGGCTGGTTCGACCCCGCCGCCGCACAAGCGCCCGAGGCGCTCGCTGACCAGCAGGCCTGATGGCCGCGCGCGACTACGGGCAGTACTGCGGGATCACCCAGGCGCTCGAGCTGGTGGGCGAGCGCTGGGCCCTGCTGATCGTCCGCGACCTGCTCGTCGGGCCGCGTCGCTACGGAGAGCTGGCCGCGGGCCTCCCCCGCATCCCGACGAACATCTTGGCGACGCGGCTCAAGGAGCTGCAGGCGGCCGGCATCCTGCGTCGCGTCCCGCGCTCGCGCGTCATCATCTACGAGCTGACGCCCTACGGTCGCGAGCTCGAGCCCGTCGTCCTCGCGCTCGGCGCCTGGGGGTTCAAGGCGATGGGCGATCCGCGCGAGGGGCAGATCATCACCCCGGACTCGATGACCATGTCCCTGCGCACGGCGTTCCGGCCGCAGGTGGCGGCGGGCCTACCGCCGACCGCCTACGCCGGGCGCTTCGGCTCCGCCGAGCTGCTCATCCGGGTGGACGGCTCCGCCCTCGACGTGACCCGCGGGGACGGGCCGGTCGACCTCGCGTTCGCCGCCGGTCCGGACATCCGCCGGCTCATCTCCGGCGAGCTGGCCCCCGACCGCGCGATCGCGACCGGCGTCGTCGAGGTGCTGCACGGACCCGGCGCGCTGCTCGACCGCTTCGCGACGACGTTCCACCTGGCTGCGTGAACCCGTTGACGGGGGCGTCGGCTGTCGCCCAGGGTCAGGTCCATGCACTCGGTCATGACGCTCTCCGGCGACCCGGACGACCTCTCGCTCCTGAGGTCCCGGTTCAGCCCTCCCGACAACGAGGTCCCCGCCGCCGTCGGCGTGAGCGGTGTCATCGCGCGGTCCGACGACGTCGCGATCCTGCTGGTCGGCCTCGCCCGGTACACCGCCGGGCTGCAGATCGACCTGGCGATCCGGCGTCGTCTCGATCCGGACGAGCAGGACCCGATGCACATGACCTACAACGCGGGGCTGCTCGTCGGCGTCGAGCTGGCCGACGGTCGGACGGTCGTCTCCGGCTACGGCTACGGCTACGGCGACCGGAGCACCGCGCCCGCCGCGGGTGAGCCGGTGCTCACCCACCGGAACGGCGGAGGCGGCGGCCGAGAGTGGTCGAGCTCCCTGTGGCTGACGCCCGCGCCGCCCCCAGGAGACCTGGTCGTCGTCGTCGCGGCCCCGAACCTGGGCGTCGACGAGTCCGCGGTGACCGTGCCCGCCGAGGCGCTCCGGGCTGCGGCCGGCAAGACCGAGGTCCTGTGGCCGCGCGAGCCGGACCGGGTGCACGATGCCGTCCCACCGCCGACGCCGGACGTGCCGCCGGGCAGCTGGTTCGCGCGGGCGCTCTCCGGCTGAGGGCTCAGTCCACGCCCTCGGCCGCGAGCGCGTCCGTGAGCACGCCGACCAGCGTCTCCAGCTGCACGTCGGTAGACGACGTCACGTCCTCGTCCCCCGCCCCGTCGAGCGCCCGGGCAGACAGTCCCGCCTTGCTGTCGATCAGCTCGGCGATCTTCGAGTCGATGGTCTGCGCGGCGATGATCCGCCACGCGGTCACAGGCTCGTCCTGGCCGATCCGGTGGATCCGGTCGATGGCCTGGGTCTGCTCGGCGTGGGTCCAGGACAGCTCCGCGAGCACGAGGTTGGACGCGACCTGCAGGTTCAGCCCGACGCCGGCCGCCGTCAGGGAGCACACGACGATCGACACCTCGGGGTCGTCGACGAACGCGGCGATGTTCTTCGCCCGCACCCGGGGCGTCTGCTCGCCGCGGATCGACGCGTACCGGATGCCGCGGTCGGCGAACGTCTGCTCCGCCTGGTCCATGACGTCGATGTGCTTGGCGAAGAACACCACCTTGCCCACGTTGCGGGCCAGCTGCGCGGCGTAGTCGGCGGCCAGCCCGGCCTTGGCCTGACCGATCCGACGGACCATGGTGAACACGTTCTCGCCGCCGGCCTTCGAGCTGGAGTCCTTGAGCTCCGCTGCCGCGACCCGGCGCACCAGGTCGTGGTCGATCCCCTCCTCGACGACGCCGCCGGAACGCATCTGCAGGGCGGCCCGGTAGCGCCCGACCATCTGCCGGGCGAGCGCCGCCTCGGCCGCGCGGATGGAGCGGCCGACCGCCCCGTCCAGCTCGACGGGCAGGTCCGCGACGCGGCGCGCAGGGATGTCGGCGACCACGTCGATCTTGCGACGACGCACGATGCCCATGTCGATCACGCTGGCCCGGGCGGCGGCGTAGAACCCGGGGTCGGCCGGGGTGAGCCCGGTCTCCTCGAGGGCGCCCATGAGCGGACCCAGCGGCTTGGTGTCGTCGATCCAGCCGAGGAACTGCCAGATGGCGCGGAAGTCCTCGATGTCGTTGATCAGCGGCGTCCCCGTGAGCGCCATCATCAGCGGCCGGGCGACGCGGGCACGGATCCGCTCGGACAGCGACAGGACGTGCTGGGAGCGCTGCGAGGACTTGTTCTTGATGAAGTGCGCCTCGTCGACGACCATCCCGCGGAAGCCGTGATCGCCGAGCCAGCCGACGTGCCGGTCCAGCAGCTCGTAGTTCACGATCACCACGTCCGCGAACCCGTCCATCCGGTCACCGTCGCCGTGCACGACGGTCGACCGGCGGAACGGTGTCCAGAGCCCGACCTCGTGCGCCCAGTTGGTCTTCACCACGTTGGGCACCACGACCAGCAGCGGGTAGGCGTTGGCCGCCTGCGCGGCGAGCAGCGCCTGCGCGGTCTTGCCGAGCCCGGGCTCGTCGGCCAGCAGGAACGTGCGGTGCCCGCCGGCCGTCGCGGCGACGACCTGCGCCTGGTGGGGCATCAGCTCCCGGCCGGCGGGGGTGGGCACCGGGCGCGGCGCCGGCAGCGTCATGCAGGCGGGTGCACCGGTCGCGGCCCGCTCGAACGAGGTGAACAGGGGGTCGAGCAGCTCCCAGCCGGCCAGCCGGCGCGCGCGCGTCGCGGTCCGTTCGGCCGCAGCCTCGAAGTCCGGGGCGAGGAACGGGTTGGCCAGCTGGCGCGAGATCACCGACCGGGGCACGACGCGGGTGGTCGTGGTGGGCGCCGGCGCGGCCTTCTCGACGGGTGCAGGCTCCTCCGGCGGCTCCAGCCCTCCGGCGCGCATCACGGTCGCCTTGTAGGCCCGCGCCGCGTCGGAGACCCGGGCGTCGTCGGCCAGCAGCTCGAGCAGCGTGGTGTCCCGCGCAGCGGTCCGGGCGAGCATCGTCGCGACGCCGTCGAGCCGCTTGAGCTGCTCGGTGCGCCGCGCCGCGGTGCCGCCGTCGGCCATCACCCGCGCCCGCTCCTCGCGCACGAGCAGCGCCACGACCTGGAACTTGGTGCGCACGCCGGGGCGGGTGGGCGGACGCTGCACAGCCCTGTCGACCTCGCGGGCGATCTCGGCGAGCACCGGGATGATCCCCTGCTCGGCAGGACGCGGGGCGCGGCGACGCTGCGCGCCGGGATCCGTGCGCGCGCGACCGGACCCGCGTTGGGCTGGTCGTGCCACCTGTCCTCCTTCGTAGCGTCCACACCTCGACCGCGGCGCAGAGAGTCGCGCGACGACGCGCCGCGGACCGGACGCGCGTCGGGCCGCCGAACCGTGCCGCAGGGGGCCCCGGCGGGGGCGCACGGATCAGTTCGCCGCGCAGCGTCGCCGCCTGCGCGGTCCGCGGGTCCTGCTCATGCCGATGGTGACACGCCGCCGGGCGTCTGCGTGAGCACCGCGCGGCGTGGGCTGCGGCCTGACCGAACGCCGCAGCAGTGGGAGCCTACCGCCGACGGACAGCCGTCGTCTCAGCGCTCGGGCGCGCCGATCGTCCCCGAGCGCCACGCGTCGAGTCGCTCGTCGAGCACGGGTGCGATGCGGTCGTAGCTCTGCCACGTCCCGCGAACTGCGTAGGGGCCGGCCTCAGGGAAGACGCGGTCGTAGTCCTCGAGGTAGAGCTGCTCGTAGTAGGCGCCCGCGAACGCGTTGGCCTCCTCGGTCAGCATCGTCGACATCAGGACTCCGTCCCACTCGGCGTACAGGTCGTCCGGCCGCCCGCGGCGGTCGCGGATCGCCGCGATGGTGCGCGCGCTCTCGGTGAGAAGCTCAGCAGCGACCATGCCGCGGTCGGCGAGCCAGGCGAGGAAGAGGCCGGTGTGGACGAAGGCCTGACGCTTCCGCGTCCATCGCGGGAAGTCGCCGTCGTAGTGCCACTTCGCCTTGTCGTACGCGACGGGTTCACCGCTCATGGACAGCCACCGTAGTCGCCTGCCCGCGTGCAGCACTGCCCTGGTCCGGGAGCTCCAGTCCCACCGTGAGGCCACCGGACGGGCGTCCGTCAAATGAGTCGGACGCCCGACGACCGCGGCCTAGGGTGGCGCCGTGACCGTGGAGCGGACCCTGGCCAGGGTCGAGGACGACCTCAGCACGGGCGACGTCGCCATGGCTCGCAGGCGTCTGCAGAGTCTCGTCGAGAGCCTCCCCCACCGGCTCGAGGCCCGTGAGCGGCTGGCCGAGATCTATCGACTCGACGGCAACCACATCGAAGCTGGGCGCTGGTCGTACCTCGACGAGCACGCCGCCCCTGGCGACATCGCCGCGTTCGAGCGCGCCTGCCGGCACAACCCGGTCCGCATCATGCGCGGCCTGTCCTGGCGTGGGCCCGAAGAGGCGGCTGCGACCGAGTTCGCACAACAGCGGCTTCGTGACGTCCGCACGCGGGCGGAAGCGGCGGAGGGCAAGAAGCTGGACTGGTCGACAGGCGGACGCGATGTGAGCGCGCCCTGGACGGAGGGCGCCTGGATCATCGGGTGCGCGCTAGCTGGCCTCGTGCTCGGGGCCTTGGTGGTCGTCGGAGCGGTGACCGTCATCGGCTGGATCTTCTAGGAGCACGGCACCCGACCGCGACGGTCGGGGCAGACCCGACGCGTTCACTCGGGCGCCAGGTCGGCTGCTGGATGCGCGGGCGTTGCGGCGCCTGCGTCTGCGTCGTGCGGTCCTACAGTCGTCAGGCTGTGGTGGAACGCTGGAGGGAGAGCGCTTCGTGGGCGCATGGGAACCGGGGCTCTACTCGGACGACTTCGCAGCCGACCTGAGGACGACGATCAGCACGGTGTGCCGCCTGCCCCTCTCGGGCGAGGAGATCGTGGGACTTCTCCAGGAGCTCGAGCCGTTGGCCGCGACCCCTGGCGACGAGGACTACACGACCTTCTGGCTGGTCGTGGCCGACCAGTTGCATCAGCGCGGAATCACCTCCCCTGCCCGAGAGCGCGCGCGGGCCATCATCGACGACCGCTCGAACCTCATCGGTCTCGAGGAGCGTGAGATGTCCGAGGCAGACCTGCGCAAACGCGAGGTCGCCCTCTTGGCGCTTCGCGACGAGCTCGAGAGTCCACTCCCCGACAAGCCGCGACGAGTGCTTCGCTCGCCTCAGCCCTTGCTCGTATCGCCGGGCGAGGTGTTCGCCTTCCCGGTCGACGCCCGCGGGAACGTCCGAAACCCCTACTTCCCTGACGGCGTCGATGCCGGCATGGATGCCATCGGCTGGGGCTGCTGCGTCGTCGTAGCCGCGGACCACGCGCTGGGCTATCTGGCTTGGTACGCGGTCCGGCCCGACCTCACGATCGAGCCTCACCGACCCACGCTGGCACGTGCGGTCGAACGACTCCAGGCGCGACCCGTCGGGTTGGGGACGCTGAGCAAGGCCCATCTGCGTCGGATGGGTTGGGAGCAGCTCGGGACCATTGCGACACCTGATGTCGTGCAGCCGGAGCCCGACGAGATCCTGCAGGTAGTGGCGTCGGACATCTCGATCTCCAACGCTCTGTGCCGCTGGGAGAACCTCGCGATGTAGGGAGCAGTTTCCACTGTCGACACCCGCTTTAGGAGTTCGACGCGAGCAAAGCCTCGCCGCCATGACCAGCAGAAATACATGCAAGTAGTTCCGAAATTGCTCCCGCTACGCCACCCTTGCTGACCACATGCTGACCACGGACACGCTCCACGCCGCACGGCCAGTTTCGGCGGCATGCTCGCGAGACCCGTGGCAGATGGCTCCGCCAATCCTTCTTGACGACCTCCTTCAGTACGTGGTGCTAGCATCACCGCCGCGCGAGCGGGACAGACCGCAGGGAGCACGTGAGGTCATCCCCCGACGGAGACAAGCCCGGTGCTGTCTGCATCTGAATTGCTCGAGACGACGTCGGGGTCGGAGCGCCCAACTGGGGGACGATGGCGCACGAGTCGTTGAGTCTGGTGCCGCGGCTGGATGGTCCTCGTCGGGTGCTGCGGCAGCCAGGGTCCCCAGGTCATTACGAACCCGATGACAAAGGCGATGATCGTCGCTCCGATCGCCCACCCGAGAGCGTGGCGACTGAGCTTGGTCTGCTTCTGCGCGTGCTCGGCGGGGTCGACGGAATCCGTACGCGCGGCGTCCGCGTGTAAATTTCGCGCGACGACGACGAGGTCCGTTGCAGCGCTACTGGAACTCCCTACGGACCTCACAACGCGGATCCGCGAGCAACCGTCGCTTCAAAATGAGTACAACCGTCTTTGGGCGAACAACTCCAGAGCAATCTAGTAACAACGGAGCCGACTCGGCTTGGCGGCCGAATCTCAGCTACCCAAAGGCTAAGCGGACCTGCTCTAGGGCGCGACCGCGCGAAACACCGTTCAGCCGTTCCAGTTCGGTCCAGTCCACCAGATCGAATTTTGAATACTGGTCCAGCGCGAGACTCGGATTCACTACTTTCAGAGCTAGGCGTGAAAGTAATCGTGCAACCCTCAGCGTTACATGCACGCTTTCGAAGTCATTCATCGACGACCACCTCGCCACCGGCAACGTAACTCTCCGCTTGGCTAGGTCACGCGCACCGCCTAATGGGTCAAGCACACAACCATCGCCGATGCGGAATCCAATCGCGTTCACAGAAGCGTCAAAGTATGCGAGCGCACCAGCCGCGCTCGTGAAGTTTCGATAAAAGAATCGTGGCTCGATGACGTCAATCTGCAAACCATCACAAAGCACGTAGCGCCAGTTCCCGTGTCTGTTCTGGCGGCCGTCGGCAAGGCCGCGCAGGATTCGGTGCGGTTCCGTGGAGAAGTTCGGAATCATCAGGTCAAGATCCCGGGGCGCATCGGTCCCCGCGAGGGCATCTCTGACCGCACCACCGACCAGATAAATCTCATCCTCAATCGAACGTAGCGCGCTCAACAAGGAGTCGCCGCCGAGGCGCGAGAAAGCGTTGTCGACGACCGACTTGGCGAATACCGAGTCGACTCCCAACGCCTCAGTTGTCGACATAGATTGCGCGATCGCACTCACACGAGTTCACCGCCTCCTGCCCAGCCCGTGCGCAACCGAGCACTAAGTCTCCGCCATCGATCTTGTTCCTCGACCGAGTCCGACATTGCCCAGAGCTTCTCAAGCAGCAGGCCGACGGCCTCCGGCCAATCCGCAGGCTGGGTATCCAATATCACCGATCGCTCAATCTCTCGCCTCCACTTTCGATTCTTTGCAATGGCTCTCGCGTCACGTGACAAGTCTAGGAACAGATCCGCGCGTTCAGATGCGCTGGAGAGTTCTGCAGCGATCGCGACAAAAGAGCGTAGAGCGCCGTACTGCACCCAGTCCGATTCGTCCGAGCGAAAGACGCGCAGGCAAGTTTCGGCTGAACGCTGGGTCCCATGCCCCGCAAGGACGTGGACTGCCCGCCACCTCACGACCGCCTGCGGGTGACTCAGAGCGATTTCCATGACGGTAACTTCTTGTTCATCGCTGAGATCGAGCGATATCAGCGTATTAGCTGCGGTCCATCCCAACAATCCATCATCGCTCGCGATAGCTGATATCACCTCCGCCGAAGGAGACGCCGGCCACACCAATGAGAAGGTCGAAAGCCACTGTTCCCACCACTCGGCCGAGGCGCCCTCTTGCTCATTGGCCAAACGCACTAGCTCGGCCTCAGTGCGAGCCTCGAGAATTGAACCGGCGAGGGGTCCTCCGTGCAGGATGAGCGCGTCCTCCACCTGGCGGCGGGTACTCGGCAACTGAGTGAACCGCCTCCTGCCGAGGAGAAGGAGAAGGGCGTTTCGAAGCGAGTCCGAGACCCGAGGAGCCGGTTCCGCGTCTTCGGCCAAGAGGTGCGCCGCCGCGTAGAAGTTCCAGTCGTCGACCTGACGCACCAAGTCGTCTACGTTGGCGTCCTCCACCATTTCCAGCAATAGACCCAACACGTCAAACGAGGCACCACCGTAGGTAAGCAAGTCAAATAGCCGCCGGTCCCACAGTTCCGGCAGCCGCGACGCCGCTCGAGCGGTGAGATAGCCCGAAACCAGAAGATGCCGGAACCGAAGCTGGGTCGAGCCTTCATTTCGGTCGATAAGCCCAGAAGACGTCACCCGCTGCGTAGCGCCGGAACCCACGGCTGATTCCAGCTCTTCTTCGACGATCCAGTCTGAGCGATGCGTGAGTCGACTCGTTAGTACGAGTTTCGAGAGTTCATCGACGAAGCGTGCGTCGCCATTAAACGATCGAGTGATCGCGGCGTCCAAAGCGCTCCCGGGCGTTTCCGCGGTACGTTCTCTACTCACAAGGTCACGGTACATTGGCAACGTCCGCCAGCCGACGACCGCTCGAGTGCCTCTCGGTAAATCGTCGCCGAAGGTCGACAGACCCAGGAGCGCCCATCGCTTCTCACGAATGGGACGTCGACCCAGCCGATCTGAAACAATGATCGCACACATGGCATTTCGACTTGTCACTCGGTCGACGGCCTCTAGGACACGCTGGCCATCCTCGAGTGAAACCGTGTCGAGCCCATCGATTTCGACAAGTACACGTCCCGGATAGGCGCGGACGACTTGATCGAGCCCGCGCTCGATCAAATCCGTGGACTGAAGCAGACTTCGGTCTTCGACGGTCGAGAGGTTGATGCGATGCAGATCCCCATTGCTCAGCGCCTCGCCTAGGCGCTGGAGAGTCGTCGTCTTCCCGGCACCCGCTCGCGCCTGCAGGATTGCGCGACCGCTCCCGAAGATGGTGCCGAGCCCTTCCTCTACGGTGAGCTCCGTCCCTCCCTCTCCGCTAAGAAGGGCCGTGAAGTTTGGAAACTGCGTGAGCGCCACTGGGTAGTGGACTCGATTCCGCTCAGTTGGCCCCACGGTCGCATCCTTCCACGTGCCTACGACACGGCGTCATGCGCCAGCCAGACTCCACGAGGGAGCCCCCGGATCTGCGTCCTGTGGCGGCCTCGCCGACTCGAGCAGTCGCTCGACGACCAGGCGGGCCACCCTGGCTGCTGCGGCCGAAGCGTACGGCCGCCACTGGACCCTCTCCGTGTCGTTCTCGGCGCCGAGCGCTGCTTGCGCCTCTAAGGTTGCCGCGGTGCGGTCACTGATGCCGCGAATGCACAGCCACGTCGGTCGATAGTGGACGTCGCTACTAGCCACGTGCATCGCTCTCGCGACGCCGGCCGACTCCATATCGACCGCGAGGGCATGGTCGTACTGTCCAAAGACATCGCGTTGCTGCGCAACGGTGGCGTCTCCGGCGAGAAATTCGACCGAGACCAGTTCTCCGAAGCGCAAGATCGGGGCACTGCCTCCGGAACCCGGAGCGCGATCGGAGGGTGTTTCCTGCGGCGTGTCTGACGGTCGCGTCGTCGGAAGGTCGTGGTGCCAACCCTCCCGCGCCAGGGGTCGAACGTGCCGCTTGATCAGTTCTGTCGATGGGTGCTGGACTGGAAAATACCGCATCTGTCGTTCGCCGTTGACGTTCTTGGTGTATTCGCCATAGTGGACGTACTCGACGCAAACGACATCGCCAGCGTTTGGGCCTGAGACACTCTCGCTATCTTCGCGAAGGCGAACAATCCCACCGGCAATGCCTACCAGAACAACGAACTCTGGCCGCCAGTCTTCCACCAAGTCGTGCACACTCTCTGCGGACGGCATATTCGATCGATCCGAGGATTGTGCGACAAGAACCGGATGGACGTCGTCAACCATCCCCGTTGTCCAGCATCCGTGCCCACGAAGTTCGCTGGCAGTAGAGAACTCTTCAAGCACGGCGTTCAATTCCTCGTCCACAACGGTGAGGACGACAGCACGAGCATGGCCCCGACGTCCTTGCAGCACACGACCCCCTCGTGAGTGGGCTGCCGCACCGGTGACAGCGTGAACAGCGTATGCCCACCGTCTCTACGCCGGACGCGGTTCGCGATCCGATTCGCCGTCCGAGTCGGAGCGACCCGAATCTGCTGCGCGCCTTTCGATAGGGAGCTTTGTCTCGACGGCGCTAGCGCGAGCAACGTCCTCGTTGTTCTGGTCAAGGACGCGATGGGTAGACCTGTCTGGTCGACCTGCTCGCAACGTGCATCGCACCTCGGCCAGCTCGTGGCCGGGCAGCGCGACGGGGCGGTCATGGCGGACTTGGCCAAGTCCAAACTGCGCCGCAAGATCCCGGACCTGATCGAGGCGCTGACCGGACGCTTCGATGAGCATCACGCCCTGATCGTCGGCCAGCTGCTGACCCGGGTGAACCACGTCGAGCAAGGGTTAGCCGACCTGGACGCCCAGATCGCAATCGACGTCGCGCCCTGGCAGCACGAGGTCGACCTGCTGCGCACCATCCCCGGGGTCGGCCCGGTCGTGGCGCACACGGTTCCCCACCCCGGGGCACCTTGCCGCCCGGCCGGGGTCGCACCCGGCATGCACGAGTCCGCCGGCAAACGCACCCCGACCGGCGCCCGGCACGGCAACCGGTTCTTGACCTCGATGCTCGTGGAGGCCGCCGGCTCCGCCTCGCGCACCAAGACCACCTACCTGGCCGGCCAGTACCGGCGCATCGCGGCACGGCGCGGAAGTGCCCGCGCCGCCGTGGCCGTCGCCCACTCGATCCTGACATCGGCCTACTGGATGCCCGTGCGCGACGAGCCCTACCGCGACCTCGGCGCCGAATGGCTGCTCGATCCGCGACGCACCACCGACCGCACCCGCCGCCTGGTCCACCAGCTCGAAGACCTCGGCCACACCGTCACCCTCGACAAGACCAGCTGACCTGAACACCACACGACCCCGGGCTCCGCCCGGCCGCTTGCCGCGCCCACTCGCGGACATTCACGGTCAGTCGCGGCCGCCATCGGGTCACTGTCCAGCGGCCGGCAGTCGTATCGGGGGGTCCGGCGTGCGGCAGCCAGCGGCCGGCGTAGGGTGTTAGGGCCGCGCTCGTCTACGTCCGACGACGCCGCTTTCGCAACGACTGCAAACCGATCGGACGCCTTGGGCAACCCCCTCACCCCTCGGTGACCGTGCGTGAGCTAACGCCGTGGTCGTCGCGCGTTCGGGCGTCGGTCTTGAGACCGCGGGCGATGCGCGCAGGCAGGCCGTCAGTTGAGTTCCTCGTCCGGTAGCTGCCGATCTTGCGCGCGAGAGAGCCAGTACACCCGTCCCTGGGTGTGCTCGGCAGCAAGCCCCTTGACTTCGGTGATGACCTTGCCGGCGTCTTCGCTAGAAGGGTGCAGAGGGCTACCGGTGATCGTCAACCGCCAGGCGTCACTGGCTCCCTGGTCGCCCGGCGCGTCGTACGCGACGGTGAATCCTTCGCCGTACCACGTGCCACCATCCGTCAGGCCAGGGGTCCCACTGAGCCAGTCCCGCACAGTCCGGGCGATAACGAAGTCCACCGTCTGGGTCTCGTGAGGCCCGAGCACGATGTCGACCCCCCCGGGCTGACGCGCGCCGGGGCGCAGCGAGTGCACGCTCAGACTCACGTGCCGCTCGCTGTCGTTGTGCAGGTTCACCGCACCCACGACACCGAAGTACACCCCCTGGTCGCGAGGCACCACGAAGTCTTCCGCAGGGAGCAGCGACCCGAGGCCGTCAGCCCAGGCGGCGCCTAGCGAGCGCATGTGTTCCTTCCACCCGAGCCAAGTCACCGACCAAGTGGGCATCTGCTGGTCCATGCGAGCTCGGGTGGTGCTGACCTCCATTCGGCGGCTTACATCCAGGCCGAGGACCGCGGCATCTGCCGCATTAGCAGCGGCGTCCGCGGCTTTGAGCGAAGCGTCTGCGGAGCGTTTGGTCTGGACGCTCTGGTAGGCGACGACCCCCGCAGCTATGAGCGCAACGATCACGGCTGCGATCTGCGGCCACAGGGGACCGGTGTCGACCTGAATGCGGGTGATCTCAGTGATCATGCGGCCAGGATGACAGACGGACTCCGAACGAAGGCATGCAGGCCATGAGCGCGACAGTCCACCTGCTGGCGCGCCACGACGCCGTCCACGTGAGCACAGCCGGAAGGCTCGCCCTCGCGGGAGCGGGCCTTGCAGGCCTCCCTGCCGTCATCGCTATGACGCGCCGGGCTCATGGCGCCGTGATCGCCGCGTCATCGCTTCTCTGCCCGCGCGCGCAACTCGTCATCACTTCGGCTATCGGGCGTGAGGAGTCTGGCGTCGTGTGCACCGCCCGACTCTGGCCCATTGCGCCGCGGGATGCGCGGGGGACGGCGGGCAGTGACGGTTCATCTCGGCTGCTGCCGCACACCTGCAGGTGGCGGGAGTCGGCGCGTCAGGGAGGTGACTGTCGGGGATGTCGATGCACAAGCTCACGGCCGGGGACGGGGACGCCTATCTGACCTGGCACGTCGCTGCGGGCGACGCCGGCCTCGATGCGGGTGCGTCGCTGACCGCGTACTTCGAGCAGACGGGCGTCATCGCTGGAGTCCGTCGAGCAGCGCGTCATCCGCACGCGCATCGGCGACGGCGGCGACCTCGCGGCGCGCGCAGGCCGGCGCCTACGGGCGGGCGCTGCATGCGCACGACGTCGGCCCGGAGGTGAGCGCGGCGATGGTCGCCCAGGTGCTCGGCGACGTGTCGACGCGGCGGTCGGCGTGGAACCTCGGCGCCGCCGCCGTGCGCGCGCCTCGAGACTCCTGCGGATGGCGTCACACGCGGAGCGGCGGGCGCTGCTCAACGAGGTGACGACCGAGGCTGCGACGGCTTGCGCGAAGCTCGACGACAACCGGGACCCGATGACGCGGCGGGTCGGGGAGTCGCTACTCACCTCGACCGAGCTACTCGGGGCGGAGAAGGTGCTCATCGATGCCGCCGAGACGACCGGCGCACCGCACCGGCCGGCGGAGATGCTCGGCGTCATCCGGCTGCGCACCGAGCACCACCTCGGCGCCCTCGCCCCGGATCAGCGCGCGGCCGCCGAGGCCGTCATCACCTCCGCTCGGCTCCTGGACGTGCTGGTCGGCCCGCCGGGGTCGGGCAAGACCACCACCCTCGCCGCGCTCACCTCGCTCTGGCAGCACGGCATCGGGTCGGTCGTCGGGTTGGGCGCCGTCGGCCACCGCGGCCCGTGCGCTTGCGGAGTCGCTCGGGGTGCCGTGCGAAACGACCGCGAAGTGGCTGCACGAGGCCACCCAGCGACGGCGCCACCGCCCGGGCCCTGCGGTACGCCGACGCTATGGCCCGCATGGCGACCCGGGACTAGACCCAGATGCGTGCGGCCAACGAGGAGCACTGGCGTGTGCGGGCCGAACAGGAAGCGAGGCGACGTGGCAAGCGATGGAGTGGCTGCCCGTGATACCGCACTTGAAGGCCCCGCGGGCAATCGAGCCGCCATCTGCGCCGCCTGCTGGGGCTTGTCGCTGAACGGCGCGCTGTCAGATCAGGACAAGTGAGCGCCTTCCTTCCTGCCGCGTGCCCAGCTGCGGCGTCCAAGGCCTAGCCTTCTCGGCATGGCGTCCGTCTTCCGCTTGGCCGACCACTCCGCCCTTGCGTTCGCGGTGGCCAACACTCTCACTCACGACGAGCAATCGGCCTACGAACTCCGTTTTGGCGTCGAGACAACGGGGAGTCGGACAGCTCGGGGCGCCGCACTGATACGGCACATCTTCGGGGAGACGCCAGACCCCGACGGAGAGGTAATCACCCTCCTGAACTTCATCTTCGTGTCGTCCCCGAAGGCGCGGTTCTACGAGGAGACCTTCGCCGCCCTGAATGGCGAGGTGCTCGAGCCTCGTGGGATCGAGCGAGACGCTGATGGCTTCCACCTTCCACCGTCCGTCGCGCCACGGACAGTCGCCAACTCGCCCACCGTCAGCCGGAGGACCGCGCCCATGACGCCAGCGCCGACAGCCGCAACAAGCGACCCGACCAGAGTGTTCGTTGTTCATGGACGCGACCTGCGTCCCGTAAACGTCCTTGAGCAGTTCCTGATCTACATAGGCCTACGGCAAATGACGTGGTCCGACGCCCGGGCGCTCACCGGTCAGCCGTCGCCCACGACCTACGACATCATCCGGAAGGGGATGGACGCTGCCGGAGCGATCATCGTGGTCTTCTCTCCCGACGACGAGGCGCGTCTAAAAGCCTCCCTCGCCGATCCAAGCGAGCCGGCGGAGGACCTGACCGGTCAGGCTCGACAGAACGTCCTCCTAGAAGCGGGGATGGCCTTCGCCCTCGCGCCTCACAAGACAGTATTCCTACGGTCGGCCCGCACCAGGGAGATCAGCGACATCAGTGGCTTCAATTGGGTCAAGATGAACGGCACTTGGGACAGCCGCGACGACCTGGTCAGGAGGCTCCGAGACGCTGGCGCGGCCGTCGCGAAGCACCTGGGGGATCTTCGTGGGCCGCACGCCGGACCGTTCCTTGTGAAAGACGATCCCGCGGCCCCCTGAGGCGAGGCTGGAGCCGTTCCACTGGCGAACCAGTACCGAGTCTCCGAAATGGCACCCGCCACGACCTCCAACTGACAACGACCCCACGCGGCAGGACTAGGACTGGTCTCAGTCGATCCCGCGTTGAGAGCGCTGTACTCCGCGGGCAGGGATGGGCGCGGCGAGGGCCGTTGAAGTAAGCACGTGCACGGCAAGACGGCGACGCTAGGACGGTGACACCATGCCACCCATGATGGGTCGCCCTCCTGGGGTTCAGAGTGGAACAGCGCGAACGGGGCCACTGCTGATTATCGGCACGCTCCTCGCGACAACACTCGGCGTGATCGCCGCATTCTCGACGCCTTTTGGAACTGTCGTTGGCGTCTCGCTGACCGGAATCGGACTCGTTGTCGCAATCGCCATATACATACGGCAGGGCGTCGACTCGCAAGCAAAGCACGACGAACTGATGGAGACATGGCGCTCCGATTCTGAGGCATTGCGCACTGAGCTCACAAAGTTCACGCCTGTCGATGTGGACGAGGACGAAGACGACCCCTATGCGGAAGCCTCGCGAGGGTTTGAGCACTACACGGCAGCTACCGACGACCTCGGAGTCGTGCACCCTGGAGACGTTCCTCTTGCCGTTCTCGCCGATCTCCTTGCGTACTGGGAGTCCCGGCATGAGACGGGTAGGTGGCGCGTTCGAAACCTCGTAGGCGCCGCACGTCGAACGGGACGGGGAAACCATCCCTGGATTGTTGCTTTCCGGGGCCGTGATGGAGACTTGCGCTATTGGCGTGTGAGTAGAGGGGGACGAGGCAAGTCCCAGGCGACTGTCGAGGAGCTAAATACGTAGCGTGACGGTACTGTTCTTGGGGCCTGCCGCGCCGCGTGCGCAGATTCGACGCCACAGCCCGCTGCGAGGCGCCCGCACGCGACCCACCGGCGCTAGGGCGCGCCGGAATCCCACACCTCGAGCGCGTCGGCCACCCTGTTGGTTGTAGCTCGGATGAGGGCATGGAACTCCGGATAGGTTGTGTCCGGCGCTATCCGCCTTGTGCGCAAGGGAACGTCCTCAAGAGGTCCAGGGCGGGCGGGGGTCTGAGCAACTGGTGGCGCTCATTCGTCCACATGTGAGGCATTAACGGGGGTCGGCCACGGTTCCCCCTGCGGTGCCTTCGCTACGCCACCACACGCAGAGGCGGGCTGACGGCAAACCCGCTGCCAGCGGCACAAGTGCAAGAAGAGTCGACGCTGTGATCGATCGCTGACGCGCGCGGATGCGGCGCCCTCGAACATTCAGCCGCAGAACACGCTCGGCGAGGCGGTGTATCGGTCCCCGGACCGGATGACGTCGACCGCGATGTACGGCTCATCGCCTTCAGAGACGATCCACGTCTGCCGATCCGCACCGGCATAGCCGATCTCCGTCGGCTCGATGTCGACATCGCCGTCGAGCTTGAAGAGCGGGATGACGCCCTCGAGCGCAGCACTCTCGCTCGTGGCGTTCTGGCCCGCGAGGGGCATATCGACCCAGGACGATGTGGAGTTGCCCCCGCACTCGTAGTCCGCGAGCGCCCGGCCGCGCCAATGACCCTCGTCATGCACCGTGACCGTCGTCCGGGGCCACTCAGCCTCCGGCACATCCAGGTTTGAGCACCCGATCTCAAGTCGGCCGGGCGGAGCACCTATGTTCCACGGAGTCGCCGTGGCGGGTGCTGGATCGCCCTGCCCTCCGCCCTTCCAGGCAAGGTTGACGTACGTGCCGGCTGGCGCGGTACTGCTCACGAGCAGCGGGACCCCGGCTTCGGTCGTGTAGACCTCAGACGCCCCGACGCGAACCCCGTCCTCATCGCACCGAACATCGAGCGCACCCCGTGACTCATGGGCATCCGGGCCATCGGCTCGTGCGGTTGAGGCGCACCCGGCCACCGCCATCAGGAGACACGCAAGGACCCCTACGCCGGGTCGCATCAACTCGCACCTCCGATGGTCGTGATGCAGACCATCTCGGTCGCCGCGCTTGCAGGTCAAGGGATGTCCCCCGGGCGGGTCACGACGCCGAGAGTCAGTGGAGCAGATGGCAATCGCGCGTGTTGCGGACGATTCCGCGTACCTCTTCCAGCAGCGACTCGGGACCTCGCCGTCGCACGGGCGCATTGACGTCGCGGGTTACGCGCATCTCGGCGCACCTATCACTGGACGCAGCGATTGCTCGAGCACAGAGGCCCCGCCGAACGACGGTGTCCGCTGCCCGACACGGGCGGAGACGGTTTGGGTCGCGATAGCCGAGAACCGGCCGGGCTTCGGTTCTAGCCATGTCGCCGCCGTGCACCTCACCCGCGACTCGCTCGTGCGGGCAGCCTCCGGTTCATCCGGTGCGCTTAACACGCGCTGTGATGAGCTGTCGAAGTGCGTCGCTGTCGTTCCGGATTCCCTCGTACACGTCGGACGCGTAGGTGACACGGAAGAGCTCTTGGGCATACCGCCCGATGCCGACCTGGTAGGTCTGCTGGCCAGCGCGTAGGTGTGCGGCGACGTCGGGATGGTCCGCCAATGCGCGGTCGATGACGGCATGGAGCCGATCCGGGTCCGGCACATCTGACAACCTGGCAACCAGTGCCTCGGCGGCAGGGCCAAACGACCAGTACTGGCTCCACGGAGTCGTGGCGGCGATGGTCCTGGCCTCGCTCATGGGAGCGGGCCAAATCTGCAGGAGATATCGCTCGGCTTCGGTGTCGGCCGCGTCTGACCAAGACGAGGCCGGCTCGCCGTCGATCACGATGTAGCGGACGCGGACCCCGACGCCCGCAGAGATCGGGATCTCGAGACGTCCGGTGCCGGCCCAACCCTGGACACAGGCGCCCGGACCCGTACGCATCGAGAATTCGACGGCGGTGTCCCACGACGGATCCAGCGGTGCCGGTGCATCGAGGACGTCGACTTCGATCGTGATCGTTCCGTGCTGGCGCGGCGTGGTCAGGACGGCATGCTCGCCGAACTCGCCGCTGGCCAAGCCGATCTCATGGAGGTCGGCGACGTGCCCGCCGTCGCCGGGGTGGAGCTCGATCTGGGAGTAGTCGGCGTCGACGTCACCGATCACGGCTGGCATAGGCACAGGGTAGGTCGGCGCGGCGCTCCGCTGACGTGCAGTCGATCGGGGTCTTCGCGTGGGCCGGGGAGGCCCCAGCTGCCACTGCCCACCGAGTTCGATGTCGTCGTCGGCCCGCGCAGGTGGCTCCGATGACCCCGGCGGTACTGCTCGCGATCCAGGTGCACTGTCGCGTCTTGCGCGCAGTTCCGCATACCTGCTTGCAGGAGGAGGCCGCGACTCGACCTCGTGATGCTGCCGCCTCCGGCTGCCGGTGAAGACAGACCTCGCGTCTTACGCACTTCTTGGCGCACCTATCACTGGGAGCAGCCGCTGCTCGAGCCGCAGGAGGAGGTAGCGCGTTGGTGATGTCGATGCACAAGCTCACGGTCGGCGACGGCTACGCGTACCTGCCCAGGCACGTTGCTGCTGGCGATGCCGACCTCTCGGCTGGCGACTCGCTCACCGCGTACTACGAGCAGACGGGCAACCCTGCGGGTCGATGGCTCGGCAAGGGCCTCGGGGCGCTAGGGAACGGTCATCTGCCGGTCGGAAGCCTCGTCACCGAGCTGGCGATGACGCAGGTCTTCCGCGACGGATGCGACCCGGTCAGCCGTGCGCCGCTCGGCAAGCCGTACCGGAAGACCGCTCCTGGCGAGGGTCGTCACGCTGTAGCCGGTTACGACCTGACGTTCACCGCACCCAAGTCGGTCTCCGTCGCCTGGGGTCTGGCCGACGAGTCGGCGCGGGCGACGCTCTACGAGGCGCACCGGGCGGCGCTGTCGACGGCGCTGCGGTTCGTCGAGCACTCGGTGATCCGGACCCGGGTAGGTGCTGCCGGCTGTCGGCAGGTCAAGACGCACGGCATCATCGCGGCCGCGTTCGACCACTGGGACTCCCGCGCCGGTGACCCGAACCTGCACACGCACGTCGTCGTCGCGAACAAGGTCCAGGGACCCGACGGCGCATGGCGCTCTGTGGACGGACGCACCCTGCACGCCGCGGTCGTGACCGTCTCGGAGCTCTACGACTCCCTGCTCGCCGATGAGGTCTCGCGGCGGATCGGCGCGTCGTGGTCGTTGCGTGATCGTGGGGAGCGCCGGAACCCCGCGTTCGAGCTGGACGGTGTCGGCGAGGATCTGTTGGCCGAGTTCTCCGCGCGCTCTGAGCAGATCCACTGTGCCGAGCAGCGCTGGGCGGACGAGTTCACCGAGCGCCGCGGGCGGGCGCCGTCTCGCACGGAGACCACGCGGGCGCGGCAGCATCTGACCCGCGAGACCCGGCCACCGAAGGTCGTCCGCCCGCTGCGCGACCTGCTCGCGGACTGGGCCAACCGCGCACGCAAGCGGACCGGACTCGACCCGGTCGACCTTGCCGCTCGGGCGCTGTCGGGAACCTACGGGCGTCCGCTGCGGGCGACCGACGTCGGTCCGGAGGTCCGGTCGGCGATCGTCGCGCAGGTCATCGACGACGTCTCGACGCGTCGGTCGGTGTGGTCGACCTGGAACCTGGGCGCCGCTGCGTTGCGGTCCTCGCTCGCGCTCCGCATGGCCTCCCCCGAGGACCGCCTCGAGCTGACCAATGCTCTGGTGATCCAAGCGGGCGGCGCGTGCGTACGGATTGACGACGACGCAGACCCCGAGCGGCGTCGCGTGGGCGAGGAGATGTTCACGTCGACCGAGCTTCTGCAGGCCGAGCGGACGCTGCTCGACGCCGCCGAGACGAACCTCCCGATCGGGATCCACCCTCTCGCCGATCGCATCGCCGATCGCGAACTGCGCGACCTCGCCGACGACCAACGCGACGCGACCAAGGCGGCGCTCCTGTCCCGACGAAGCCTCGACGTCCTGGTCGGGCCGGCCGGCTCGGGGAAGACGACGACCCTGGCGGCCTTGGCCGATACCTGGCGGCTGACGCGTGGTGACGTCGTCGGGCTGGCGCCCTCCGCCAGCGCGGCCGCGACCCTGTCGACTGCGCTCGACGCCCGGTGCGAGACGACAGCCAAGTGGATCTACGAGTCCACGGGTGACGGTGCCGCGCGGCGAGCGCTGCGGTACCAGGTGGAGATGGCCGTGCTTGGCGATCCCGCCTCAAGCCTTCTGGATCGTCGCGACGCGAACGATCGGCGCCACCACCTTGCGTCGGACCAGGACCAGTGGCGATTCCGTCGCGGGCAGCTCGTCATCGTCGACGAGGCCTCGATGGCCGACACCCGCACGTTGGCCGCCCTCATCGACCAAGCGAGCGCCGCCGAGGCGAAAGTGCTGCTCGTCGGGGACCACCTGCAACGTGGCGCGGTCGACGCCGGCGGGGCGTTCGGGATGCTCGCCCGCCGCGGACCCACCGCCGAGCTGCGCACCCTTTGGCGTTTCAGCCACCCGTGGGAAGCGCGCGCCACCCTCGACCTCCGCCACGGTGACGCTGCCGCCCTGGACGCCTACATCCAGCACGGCCGGGTCAGCCACGGCACGCACGACGACATGCTCGACGACGCGCTCTCTGCGGCAACCGATGCCGAAGCGCAGGGCCGGACCGTCCTGCTCGCGGCCGCCGACCGGCGCACCGTCAACGAGCTCAACGCCCGCACCCGCGCCGAACGCATCCACACCGGCACTGTTCGCACCACTGGCATCACCCTGAGCGACGGACTGACCGGTGGGGTTGGAGACCGGATCGTCACCCGCCGCAACAACCGCCGCCTGCGCACCAGCGACGGGTTCGTCCGCAACGGCGATCTCTGGACGATCACCGAGGTCCTCCCCGGTGGCGGCGTGTGCGTCCAGCCCGTCGCAGATCCGACCAACGGCACGCTGCGACTGCCGGCGGCCTACGTCGCCGAGTCCGTCGAACTCGGCTACGCCACCACCACCGCCCGCAGCCAAGGCATGACCGTCGACGAGACCCACACCGTCATCACCGCCGGCATGGGCCGCGAAGACCTTTACGTCGCAGTCAGCCGCGGCCGACACCTCAACCGGCTCTACGTCGCCACCGACCGCCCCGACCCCGACTGCCTCCCGTCCGGCGAGATCGTCACCGTCCGGGAGGTCCTCGACCGGATCCTCGCCACGACGCACGCCGAGACCTCCGCCACCGAGACCTGGGCCACGCACCACCCAGACGGGCCGCAGCCGCCGCTCCCGGCGACCCGTCCACAGCCCGCCATCCCGCCGCTGCGTCCACAGATGACGCCGCGCCCCTTGACGCCCCCGCCCAGCCCGGTCCCCGATGGACCGGTACTGGAGCGGTGGTGACCACCCCAACCCACCGAAGGAGAACGACCATGTCGACGACCACGCAGACCGCCGTCACCGCTGCTCGGCAGTACTACCGCGTCAAGGACGCTGCCGCCGTGCTCGGGGTGCCGGTGCGGACGCTCTACCATCTTGCCGAGACCGAGCAGATCCCCTGCCGCCGGCTCGGGACCGTCATCCTCATCCCGGCCTCGTGGGTGGATCGGGAGCCCGCGCAGCCGCGCCGACGCTGATGTCCGTCACCCGGCGGACGTTGCCCTCGGGCAAGGTGACCTGGCGCGCGAAGGTCTTCTTCGAGCACCGGGTCATCGCCGAGAAGTCGTTCCAGCGGAAGACCGACGCCAAGCGCTGGGAGGCCGACCAGCTGGTCAAGCTCCAGAGCGGCACCTGGATCGACCCGACCCGCGGTCGGGTGTCCTTCGGGTCGCTCGCCGAGGAGTGGCAGGCCTCGCGACAACACCTCGCGGTCCGAAGCCAGGAGACCACGCAGTTCCTGCTCGACTCCTACGTCATCCCTCTGCTCGGACGCTTCCCGATCGCCGTCATCTCCGCGACGGACGTCGAACGCGTCCTCACGGCGATGACGGTCCGCGGGCTGGCGACGGCCACCCGGCGGCGCGTCCTGTCCGTCATCCGACTGGTGCTCGACTACGCGGTCCGCGACCGGCGGATCTCCGTCAACGTCGCCCGCTCGATCCCGCTCCCCAAGGGCACGACGAAACGCGAACCGCACTGGTTACGCGCGGAGCAGCTCGGCAAGCTCGCCGACGCCATGCCGCCGAACTGCCGGCCGGTCGTGCTCTTCCTCGGCCTGGCCGGCTGCCGGTTCTCGGAGATGTGCGCGCTCCGGGTCGATGACGTCGTCCAGACGCCGCACGGCCTTGGCGTCCGCATCCACCGCGCCGCCCCGCAGTCGAAGCGGACCAGCGGAGCGATCTTCGGCCCGACAAAGACACACCAGACCCGCACCGTGCCGGTCCCGCCGACGCTCGAGAGCTACGTCCGAGACCGGATCGAGAATGCGCCGTCCGGCTCGTACCTGTTCCCGAGCCCGACGGGCGCGATGTGGACCAACACCAACTTCCGAGTCCGGTCGCGCTGGACCGAGACGACACAGTCGGTCGGCCTGGCGGGCACGACGATCCACGACCTCCGCCACACCGCCGCCTCGCTCCTCATCGCCGCCGGCGCCGACGTGAAGGCGGTCCAGATGATACTCGGCCACGCCACCGCGACGATGACCATGGACCTCTACGGCCACCTCTTCTCCGAGGCGCCGTGGGTGGCGATGGAGCGGATGCCGATGTTTCCGGACCCGGGAGCAACTCCCGCCAGTAACTGACCGGCCGGTCCCTTGATCACGCTGGCGGTTCAGCAGGCGGGCGGCTGCGTCGCGCTGGACGCCTCCGGCGCCCGGAGCAACTGGTAATTTGCAGCGCTACGCTGCGCTGCTCAGCCCCCTCAGTTGCTGCACAAGTGCGTGAAGTTCATCGGAAACGTCGTCTCGCGACGGTCGCACACCACCCCCGGCGTACATCGCGCGTGCATTGGGGACGCTGTCAGGGGGCAGAGACGCGAGGGCCGCTCGGATTTGCCCAAGGTCCAGTGGACTCAGCTGCACATTGCGTGTCGCGGTCTCGTGCATGACCAGGATGGTCATGGCGCACTCGAGGTCGGCGTGGGCTCGCCGGGCACTCTCACGTCGCGCCCGATCGGCGGCGAGTTCCGCTTGCGCGATCTCCGCACGGCGCTCTGCGCGGCGCGCATCGTGCCGGGCGTGACTCAGGCCGACAATCGCTGCCACGGCCACCGCGCCGTTGACCACAACGCTTGCCCACTCACCAGCCGTCCCTAGATTCACGACGCTCACGGTAGCGATCAAGCGAACTTGTTCTCACATCGCGGCCGCGACGAACCGTAGGTCCGCTCTGCGCTTGAGCAACTAGGGAATGATCGCTCTGTGGGCGCTCACGAGGAACTGCAGGCGGCGGAGACCGCCCTACGCGAGCTCGTACGCCTTGTGCTCGGTGATGCCTGGCTGCAAGGCCCTGGTCTCAACTCTGCGAAGCGGCGGGACATCAGGAGTCGGCGAGACGCCGACCAACAGCGCCGACACGGCGTCGTGGTTCCTAGCGACCTGATCGAGTTCACCGAACTGGCCGAGCTGCGCTCGATCATTATGGCCAACTGGTCGGCGTTCGAGCCCGCCCTCCTCGATGAGGACACAACGCGCGTGTACCTCGACCGGATGATCGCTATCCGTCACCCAGATGCACACGTGCGTGGACTCTTGCCCTTTGAGGAGCAGCTCGCCTCAGGAATGTCTGGGCTCGTTCGGAACCTCGTAGCCACCTATAGGAGTCGCATGGACCCGGTCAGCGGGCTGTGGCCGATCGTGGAGAGCATCACCGACTCGTTCGGGAACACCAAGACCCACGGTGACCTGTATTCCTTTCCGTCGCTCGCCGTGGTGCGGGTCGGCGAGAAGGTGACCTTCCGCTGTCGCGCATCGGACCCAGATGGTCTGCAGCTCCACTGGGATTGTCGGGGAACGCGCCCTTGGCAGCTGCTTGGACAGCAAGACGGGCATGAGGTCGAGTTTGAGTGGTCCGTCAACGCACTCAACATCGGCGAAGGCACAGCGATCGAGATTCGGTTGTGGTCCGATCGCCAACATCATCGCCACGGTGCGATAGACGAGGAGCACCGCTTCGTCTACACGGTCATCCCGCCCGGTCCGTAGGCCGGGCGACTGCCGTCGGCCTGTCCGGACAGCACGAGGGCCACATGGCTGACCAATGGAGACGTTGCCCCAGCCGTGTCGGACCCTCGTGCAATCGTCACCACATGCGAGCGATTGATTTCGTTGACCTGCTGAGCGAAGTGCTGCCGCGCCGCTGGATCCGGGGTGCACTGCTCGTCGTAGTCGTTGGGGTGGTCGTGACCGGCAACGGGGCGCCCTTCGTCTGGTACGTCACCGAGAAGGCCGCCGCGATTCAGGAGGACTTCATCCAGCCAATGCTCGATCGGATGATGACTGACCTACTCGTGGGCTCAACGACTCCGGCGGTGCCCTGATGGTCTGGTCCCCCTACGCGGAGGCGGCCGGTCGTCGAGGAGAGGCCATCGCCAGTGCGTACGAGCGCCATCGAGGTGGCCGCCTCGAGGACATCAGTCGAGGGGGTGATCCGCGCCTGTCCGCCGTGTTCGCAGAGCTCCACGCAATCCAGCCACCGCGCGCTTCCGCCGACTTGATCTCACGGGTCGGGTCCGAGATCCGGGTGATCGAGGTGAAGTCGTTCGCCCGCGGTGGCGGCGACCTCACATCCCGCGGACGACAGGTCGCCACCTGGCGGGCTCTCGGACACAACGCGTGGCTCTATGTCGTCACCAACGTCATGGTGCGATCCGAGCCCGATCAGCTGTGGCTCGTGCGGGACCCGGCCGCGTCCCTTCCATGGACGCCAGCCGAGCGGAGGTTCGCTGATGAGGGTGGCCGCGGTCATGAAGGATTCTTGGGCTGCTCGATCGCGGAAATGCGGGAAGTCGGAACGCTTGCCGACCTCGACGACGTTGAGTTGCCGGAGCCGGACCTTCTGTCGCGCCGGTGACGTCCCAACTTCGGCCGCTGGCCTTCCGGGTACACCCCGCCCTCAGCCCCCCATGCCCGGCTGGGCCCCGATGGTGCGGGACTGCCCGACGCTGCCGCACCGCGGATCGACTCGATTCGGCACTAGGACTGATGACCGTTGGTGAACTCGACGATGAACAGTCGCCACCAGCCAGTCGCCGGATACTAGTCCCGCCCCTGCGAGGGCCTGCTGACCACACGCTGACCACGAGGCCCTCGCGAGCACCGCAACGCACTCACCGGCTGCAGCCAGACCGCCCCTGACCTGCACCAACACTTGTGCGCCTGGGCAGATTCGAACTGCCGACACCCGCTTTAGGAGAGCGGTGCTCTATCCCCTGAGCTACAGGCGCGCGATCCACGGGGAACGCCGCAGAGCCTACCGAACGCGCCGCAGCACGTCCCGTAGGGGCCGGACCCGCACACCCTCGGCCGCCAGGTCGTTCCGCGCCCCGCGGCGGTGGTGGAGCACGAACGCCACACCGACCACCCACGGCACCAGCAGCACGGCGAACGCGACCCGGTACGCGTCGAGCGTGTAGGTGTTCGCGCCGGCCGGGGAGACCAGCTGCAGCACCAGCCCGACGGCGAGTACCCCGAGGATCGTCGAGGTGAACCCGCCCATGTTCACGAACCCGGTGGCCGCCCCGAGCCGCTCCCGGGGCGTGAAGGTCCGGGCGTAGTCGACGCCGACCAGGGAGATCGGTGCGCCGGCGCCGAGGACGACCACGAACACCACCAGCTGCCACAGCGGCCGCGGGGTGTCGAACGCCAGCAGCACGGCCCAGGCCACGAGCGTGGCGACGGCGGTCCCGAGCACCGCCCAGCTGCGGCGCATGGGGTGGCGGGCGGTGAAGTGCCCGGCCAGCGGTCCGGTGACCATGGCGGACAGGGTGAGGACGATGAGCAGCAGGCTGGCCTCGCCGGGGGTGCGGCCCTGGGCGGTGACGAAGAACGGCACGCCCCACAGCAGAGCGACGACGTTGGCGGAGAACGGGCAGACGAAGTGGCTCCAGAAGCCCAGCCGGGTGCCGTGCGGGCGCGCGGCCGAGCGGACGGCGGACAGGAAGCGCTCGGGCGCGGGCGTCGGCGACGCGGCGGAGCGGATGCCCGCGAACGCGACGGAGGCTGCTACGAGCCCGAGGCCCGCCAGCGTCGCGAACGCCACGGTCCAGCCGTGGTCGTGCAGCAGCCAGGCCACCGGGATCGCCGACGCCAGCTGGCCCGCCTGACCGATCAGCCCGGTGGTCTGCACCATCACCGGCACGCGGCGCGGCGGGAACCACTCGGCGACCAGCCGGCACGCGCCGATGAAGATCGGGGCGTCGCCGGCGCCGATGAGCACGCGGGCGACGAGGGCCCACGCGACCTGGTCGGAGACGGCCAGCAGCAGCTGCCCGGACGCCATCACCAGCGAGCCGGCGACGAGCACGGACCGGGCGCCGAACCGGTCGAGGAGCTGCCCCGCGGGAAGCTGCATGGACGCGTACGCGGTGAGCTGCACCACCGAGAACAGGGCCAGCATCGTGGCGGACAGGCCGAACCGGTCGATGGCCTCGACGCCCGCCACCCCGAGCGCCGTACGGTGCACGACCGCGGTGAAGTACACGACCACGGCGGCGGCGAACACAGCGCCCGCCGATCGTGTCGTTCTCACGCGGCACGGTACCTCCGGCGGGGACCCGGCTGCGGCGAGCGCTCGACGCGTGACCGTCAGCCGTGCGTGGCAGGATCGCGGGATGACGACGGAGCAGAAGCCAGCGCCCGACATCACCAAGAATGCCGGCGACACCGAGCTGTGGGTGGAGCGCACGGGCAAGCGCCTGTACACGGGCCGCAACTCGCGCGGGGCCGAGGTGCTGATCGGCAGCGTGGGCGTCGAGAACGTGTTCAGCCCCGGTGAGCTGCTGAAGATCGCGCTGGCGGGCTGCAGCGGGCTGTCCGCGGACGCCAAGCTGGCCCACTACCTCGGCGACGACGTCGACGTGATCATCAAGGCCACCGGCATGAGCGACGCGGACGAGGACCGCTACCCGGCCATCGCGGAGGAGCTGATCGTGGACCTGAGCGCCCTCGACGCGCCCACCCGCGAGCGCCTCATCACCCTCCTGCACCGGGCCATCGACTCGCACTGCACGGTCGGCCGCACGCTCGACGCCGGCGCCACGGTGCAGCTCACCGTCACCGGAGAGCGCTGATGCCGGCCCTCGTCGAAGCGGCGCTCGCCAAGGCCGTCACGGTCCCGTCGGCCACCATCCACGCGCACGTCGACTCGCTGCGCCGCAAGAACCCCGAGGCGTCGCCGGAGCAGCTGGTGCGGCTCCTGGAGAAGGAGTACCTGCTGGTCGTCCAGAGCGCCGGCGGCGCGGTGGGCGCGTCGGCGGCGGCGCCGGCGGTCGGCACGGGCGTCGCGATGGCGCTCACGGTCAGTGACGTGGCGACGTTCTTCGGGGCGTCGGCCGCGTTCGCGCTCGCGGTGGCCAGCGTGCACGGCATCGAGGTCGAGGACGTCGAGCGGCGGCGCGCGCTGCTGCTCACCACCATCCTCGGCGACGACGGCACCAAGATCGTCGCGGAGGGTGCCGAGCTGACCAGCGTGAGCGTCGCGCGGGCGCTGCTGACCCGGATGCCGATGGCGACGGTCCGCAAGGTGAACACCACGATGACGCGCCGGCTGGTGCGCACGCAGCTGACCAAGCAGACCGGTCTGGCCGTCGGCCGGCTCATCCCGTTCGGCGTCGGCCTGGTGGTCGGCGTCGCGGGTGCCCGGGCGCTCGGCAAGACCGTCATCGAGGGGGCGCACAAGGCGTTCGGTCCCCCGCCGCTGGCGTTCCCCAAGGTCATCGAGATCGCGGGCCCGAACGACAAGCCCGTGATCCTGCCCGCCGAGCCCAAGCGGCTGACGGGCAGGTTCAAGCGGATCGGCTCGAAGAAGTAGGTCCTACCAGCGGGCGTGCACGTGCTGGCGGATCCGGCCGTCGTAGATGCCGCGCAGCCCGCCGAGGGTCTCCTCGTCGACCGGCGCCAGTGACCCGGCCGCGGCGTTGCCCACCGCCTGGGCGGCCGAGCGCGCGCCGGGGATGACCACGGAGACGCCGGGCTGGTCGATGATCCAGCGCAGGGCCAGCTGCGCGGTGGTCCACCCCTCGGGCGTCAGCGACGCCACCTCGCGGGCGGCGGCCACGCCGACCTGGAACGGCACCCCGGCGAACGTCTCGCCCACGTCGAACGCCTGGCCGTCGCGGTTGTAGGTGCGGTGGTCGTCGTCGGCGAACTGGGTGTCCTCGTCGTACTTGCCGGACAGCAGTCCCGACGCCAGGGGCACGCGCGCGATGATCCCGACGCCATGCTGCAGCGCCAGCGGGAGCACGTGCTCCAGCGGCTTGCGGCGGAAGATGTTGAGGATGATCTGCACGGTCGCGACGTTCGGCCGGACGATCGCCTCGAGCGCCTCGTCGACCGTTTCCACGGACACGCCGTAGGACGCGATGCGGCCCTCGTCGACCAGCACGTCGAGGGCGTCGTACGTGGACTCGCGGCGGAACACCTCGGACGGCGGGCAGTGCAGCTGCACCAGGTCGAGGGTGTCGACGCCGAGGTTCTCCCGGGAGCGGTCGGTCCAGGCGCGGAACCAGGACAGCGTGTAGGCCTCAGCCGTGTGCGGGTCCGCGCGGCGGCCCATCTTCGTCGCGACCGTGAGGCCGTGGTCCGGGCCGCGGGAGCGCAGGAACGTGCCGATGAGCTTCTCCGAGCGGCCGTCGCCGTAGACGTCGGCGGTGTCGAGGAACGTCACGCCGGCGTCGACGGCCGCGTCGAGCACCGACAGCGCCTCGTCCTCCGTGACCGATCCCCAGTCCCCGCCGAGCTGCCAGCAGCCCAGCCCCACCACCGCGACCGACCGACCCGTACGTCCCAGCTGGCGGCTCTCCATCGACGTCTCCATGGACACGGACGCTACCCGGGCTCAGCATGGGCTGCGTGACGAGCATCCCGATCGACGCCGTGGTCCGCTCCTTCCCGGTCGATGCCGCGACGGCGTGGGCGCTGGTCGCGGACCTGCGCAACCATGAGCGCTGGATCCCGCTGACCCGCGTCGAGGTGGACGGCTCCACGGTGCGGGCCGTCTCGGGACCCTTCGCGACGCGTGGCGCCCCCGGGCTCACCGACGTGATGACGATCGACCGGTACGACCCGCCGGCGGGCGACGAACCGGGCGTGGCCACGTTCACCAAGGTCGGACGCGTGCTCAAGGGGCACGCGAGCATCGTCGTCGTGCCGGCCGGACCGTCGTCGAGCCGCGTGCTGTGGAGCGAGGACGTCTACCTGGCGGGGCCGCTCCCCCGGCGACTCACCGGTGCACTGCTCAAGCCGTTCCTCGGCGGGATGGTCCGGTACGCGCTGATGAAAGCCCACCGCGAGGTCCGCGCAACAGATCGCAACGCCTGAGCCCTTTCGCGCAACGGATCGCGCCCCACCGCGCAATCCCAGATGAACGGTGCAGCCCGTACCAACTCGTACCCTCGTGGGAACGACACGCCACGAGGAGCCTCATGACCCCGATCGCCCCCGGACGTACCGACCGCCGCTACCTGATGTGCGAACCCCTGCACTACACGGTGTCCTACGAGATCAACCCGTGGATGGACAAGACGCGGCACACCGACGTCGACCTCGCCGTCCGCCAGTGGCGCACGCTGCGCGACACCTACCTGGACCTCGGCCACGTCGTCGAGACGATCGACCCCATCGACGGACTGCCGGACATGGTCTACGCCGCCAACGGCGCGACCGTCGTCGACGGCATCGTCTACTCCGCGAAGTTCCGCTACGCCGAGCGCCAGGCCGAGGGCCCCGCGTACCAGAAGTGGTTCGCCGACCGCGGGTACGTCACGCACACCGCCGCGCAGACCAACGAGGGCGAGGGCGACCTGCTGGTCGTCGGCGACTACATCCTCGCCGGCACCGGCTTCCGTACCGAGCGCGCCGCCCACGCCGAGCTGCAGGAGCTGTTCGGCCACCCGGTGATCTCCCTGGAGCTGGTCAGCCCGCACTACTACCACCTGGACACGGCGCTGGCCGTCCTGTCGAGCGACCCTGCCGACCCGCAGATCGCCTACTTCCCGCCGGCGTTCTCCCCCGGCTCGCAGGCCGTCCTGCGCCGGCTGTTCCCGGACGCGATCGAGGCCACCGAGCGCGACGCCGCCGCCCTGGGCCTCAACGCCGTGTCCGACGGCTACAACGTGGTCGTCGCACCGGGCGCGGTCGACCTGGCCGCGGCGATCACCGAGCGCGGCTACCACCCCATCCCCGTGGACACCAGCGAGCTGCTCAAGGGCGGCGGCGGCGCCAAGTGCTGCACGCTCGAGATCAGGCCCGCCTCCGGGTCCGGGCGATGACTCTCGCCGAGCTGGGCACCATGTCGGTCCTCGCGCCCAACTACCACCCGCTGCCCGTCACGCTGGTCGACGGGCTCGGGTCGTGGGTGACCGACGACGAGGGCCGGCGCTACCTGGACCTGCTGTCCGGGTACTCGGCGCTCAACTTCGGCCACCGCCACCCGACCCTGACGGCGGCAGCCCATGCGCAGCTCGACAGGCTCACGCTCACGTCCCGCGCGTTCGACCACGAGCTGCTCGAGCCGTTCGCGGCGCGGCTGGCGGCGCTGATCGGGCCGCTCGTCGCCGGGCCGCCCATGGTCCTGCCGATGAACACCGGCGCGGAGGCCGTGGAGACCGCGATCAAGGCCGCGCGCAAGTGGGGGTACGACGTCAAGGGCGTGCCCGCCGACCGCGCGACGATCATCGTGGCCGACGGCAACTTCCACGGCCGCACGACGACGATCGTCTCGTTCTCCACCGACCCCGACGCGCGCCGCGGCTTCGGCCCGTACACGCCGGGCTTCCGGGTGGTCCCGTACGACTCGGTGGAGGCGATCCGCGACGCCATCGACGAGACCACCGTGGCCGTCCTCCTGGAGCCGATCCAGGGCGAGCAGGGCGTCGTCGTCCCGCCCGACGACTTTCTGCCCGGGGTGCGCGCGCTGTGCACGTCACAGGACGTCCTGTTCGTCGCCGACGAGATCCAGTCCGGGCTCGGCCGCACCGGCACCACGCTCGCGTCCGAGCTCTGGGGCGTGAAGCCAGACTTGGTCACCCTCGGCAAGGCGCTGGGCGGCGGAGTGCTCCCTGTGTCGGCGGTCGTCGGCCGCTCGGACGTGCTCGGCGTCCTCACCGCGGGCACGCACGGGTCCACGTTCGGCGGCAACCCGCTGGCGTGCGCGGTCGGCCTCGCGGTCGTCGGCCTCCTGGAGACCGGGGAGCTGCAGGCACGCGCGGCGACTCTGGGGCTCGCGTGGGGCACCCGCCTGGACGCGCTCGTCGACGCCGGTCTGCTCGCCTCGTCGCGCCGCGTCGGCCTCTGGGCGGGGCTGGACGTCGCCGAGGGCCGCGGCACCGGCCGTCAGCTGTGCGAACGCCTGCTGGCCCGCGGTGTGCTGGCCAAGGACACCCACGGCAGCACCATCCGCCTGGCCCCCCCGCTGACGATCACGCCGGAGGACCTCGACCTGGCCACCGACCGCCTCACGGACGCCCTCCACTGACCCGCAACGTCCGAGCAGATGTCGGCTCCAGCCCACCTCTGCTCGGACGCTCGCGTGAGGTTGACCGCTGCGTCCGAGCATGTGGCTGTTCCGGCGCTCACTTGCTCGGACGCTCGCGGGGGGTTGACCGCTGCGTCCGAGCATGTGGCTGCTCTGGCGACCAGATGCTCGGACGTCAGCTGAACTTGACTGCGCCGAACAGCCAGCCGCCCAGGCTGGCTCCGCCGACGGACATGCTGGACACGTCGGTGCGGCGCATCTGGGCGTCGTGACCGGCGGACCGGGACCACGCGGAGACCATCGAGGACGCCGACCCGTTGCTGACGCAGGCGACGATGTTGTCCCCGCCGGAGTGCCAGATGCCGCCGGCCGAGGCCATGTTGATCGCGTGGCTGACCAGGCTGCCGCTGCGGGAGACCGACAGCTGCGACAGGCCGAGCGAGGCGCGGTACTCGTTGATGGCCGCGCCGATGGCGGACACGCTCGACTCGCCGGCGCCGGAGCCGCCCGAGCCGCTGCAGACCTTGCCGCCGGCGGGGATGCCGCTGGTGGCGGGCGCGGCGGGGGCGGACTGCGTGGTGGTGGTCGTGGTGCGCGGAGCCCGGACGGTGGAGCGGGAGGGGGCCTTGGCGCGGGCGGCCGCGGCTGCCTGCGCC